>JAQXLO010000016.1 GCA_029012165.1 Oscillospiraceae bacterium
GCAGACTGAGGGGTTCAAAATGCCGCCGCAAGCAGACAGCAAAAGTCGGCGAAAAACCCTCCCGACGAGGCTGACGCCTCGCCACCCTCCCTCGCAGGGAGGGCTTTCGCTTTGTAAAACCAAACTTTCGCCGGACTTTTTCGACAGTCTGGGAGGATCACTTGATCCTTTCGATTTTTTCGAGGTCGGCATATTCGCCCAGCAGGACGAGCACGCACCCTTCGCCGATGCGGCTGTCCGCAGACGGGGATATGTTGGTCTTGCCGCCGTTTTTGACGGCGATGACGCTGATGCCGTAGCGGGCACGGACGCCCAGTTCCTTGATGGTTTTGCCGATCCATGCCTTGGGCGGATTGCATTCCACGATGCCGTATTTGTCGGACAGCTCGATGCTCTCCAAAATATTCAGCGTGGACAGGGAGGTGGACAGCTTGTCCGCAACGACATACTCCGGGATGACGACCTGATCGGCGCCCAGCTTTTTCAAAATTTCGCAGTGCGTCTCGTCGGAGGCCTTGCAGATGATCTTCGGCACGCCGAGATTTTTGAGGTTCATGGTGATCAGAACCGATGCGGCGAGGTCGGTACCAACGGCGACGATGGCGCACTCGCAGGTCTGCACGCCGAGGGTGCGCAGGACATCCGCATCCTTGGCGTCAGCGGTGACGGCACGGGTCACATTGCCTGCAACATTGTTCACCAGATCCTCATTCTGATCCATGGCGAGGACTTCCTGGTTGTTTTTATACAGGTTTTCTGCGAGTCTTGTGCCAAAGCGACCAAGCCCGATGACAGCGTACGATTTCATAAGTGGTTCCTCCTTAGCCGATGAGCAGATTGGTTTCTGCGTACTTGATTTTATTTTGAGAAGCTTTTTCCTGCAGGAAGCCGAGGCTGAGCGTCAGAATGCCCACACGGCCGAAATACATATATAAAATAATCAAAAGCTGTGCAGGAACACTGAGCAGAGGCGTAATTCCCGTGGACAGACCCACGGTAGCCAAAGCGGAAATGGACTCGAACAGCCCGTCGGAAAAGCTTGCGGGGGAAGTGGCACAGATCACGGCGCCGCCGAAGAAGGCGAGCAGGATCATAAGTCCGCAGAGCGTCACGGCGTTCAAAATCTGCTTGCCGGGGATGGTGCGGTGAAAGACGTTGACGCTGTCCTTTCCGGTCAGTCTGGACCACAGAAACAGCATCAGCACGATGAAGGTCACCGTCTTTAAGCCGCCTGCTGTGGAGCCGGAGCTTCCGCCGATGAGCATGAGCAGCATGGTCACCGCCTTGCCGCTGTCCGTCAGGGCGCCCTGGTCGATACCGGCAAAGCCTGCGGTGCGGGTGGTCACGGACTGGAAAAAAGCAGCGGTCAGCTTTTGCGGAACGGTCATGGCGCCGAGGGTCTTGGGGTTGTTCCATTCCAAAAGGCAGAACAGCAGTGTGCCGCCGATCAGCAGTGCGGCTGTGGTAATCAGGACAAGCTTCGTATACACGCTCCATTTTTTCGCTCGGCGGATGCGCACCAGCTCGTCCCAGACGAGAAAGCCGATGCCGCCGACGATGATCAGCGCAGACAGGGTCAGCACCACAACGGTGTCCGTGCCGTAGAGCATCATACTGCTGCCGGGCGCTTCAAATCCGAAGATGTCAAATCCGGCGTTGCAAAATGCGGAAACGGCGTGGAATACGCTGAGCTTGAGGGAGACCCAAGGCGAATAGAGCGGCAAAAAACGGAAAAACAGGATCACCGCACCAATACTTTCCACGGAAAGACAGCCGATGAGGATCTTTTTTTGAATGCGGTCCGCATCGCCTATGCCGTCCGAGCCGATGGATTGGGCGATCAAAAGGCGCTGTCCCATGTTCATTTTTCGTTTCAGGGCAAAGATCAGCGTGGAAGCGATGGTCATAAATCCAAGCCCGCCGATCTCGATCAGGCACAGCAGTACGATCTGACCGAAGCCGCTCCACTGCGTCCATGTGTCCGCAAGGACAAGACCCGTGACGCAGGTGGAGGACGTGGCGGTGAACAGTGCCGTGCGCAGCCCGCAGGACTCTCCGCTGCGGGAGGCGAAGGGCAGGCACAAAAGCAGTGTGCCCAACAAGATCACAAAGGCAAAAACCAACGCAATGGATTGGCTGCTGGTCAGGGAAATCCGTTTTTTTCTGTTTCTGTACATGGCTCTCCTCGAAAAAATAAACAAATCGTGAGTGGATTATAGCATACATTTCTATATATTGCAAATGCTTTATAGCGAGCGCATAAAATTTTGTGTTCAGGCTGTTTCGGTGCATATTCAAGGGTATTCGGCGCAAGCCTAAACCAAAAAACAAAAAAAGAGGGGACAATCCAACAAATCGGAACCCGCACACTATCAAATTGAATGGAGGAAAGTAAAAAAAGATGAAAGAAAACGGAACCAAAAAAATGAGCTTTTTATCCAAACTCTGCTTTGGCATCGGTGCGTTCGGCAAAGACGCCGTGTACGCCATTGTCGGCACCTACCTGATGATGTATTTGACGGACTACAGAAGTGTTGCACCTGCCTTTGTCGGAACATTGTTCATGGTTGCACGAATCTGGGACGCTTTCAATGATCCGTTCATGGGCATGATCGTGGACAACACCCGCACCAAGTGGGGCAAATTCCGTCCGTGGATTTTGATTGGCACGGTGATGAACGCAATCGTTCTCGTTTTACTGTTCCTGAATAACGGGCTGGAGGGGCAGAAGTACCTTGTCTGGTGCTCTGTATTCTATATTCTTTGGGGCATGACCTACACCGTCATGGACATTCCCTACTGGTCCATGGTACCTGCACTGACGGACGATCCCAACGAGCGAAACCAGATCTCTGCGATTCCCCGTATCTTCGCCAGCTGTGCGTGGCTCGTCATCAACTCTTTCGGTCTTGCGCTGGTGGGCTTCCTCGGCAGAGGCAATGATGTCCGTGGCTTCTCTATTTTGGCAAGCATCATTTCCATCGTCTTTATTCTTGCATCCGTTGTCACCTGTCTTACCTGTAAAGAGCAGGTCACAATGGCGGCCAAGGAAAAGACCTCTGTCAAAGGCATGGCCAATGTCCTGTTCAAGAACGATCAGGTCAAGGTGATCCTCGGCATCGCTCTGTTTTTCAACATTGCCTACCAGCTGTCCAACAGCTTTGCGCTGTACTACTTCAAATACGTTGCGGAGAGAACCTATGCCGCTGCGGGCAACGGGATTCTCTATCCCATTTACGCAGGCGTTGCGGGCTTTGCACAGATGGGTTCCATGGCGATCTTCCCCATGCTCACCAAGAAGATCGGCAAGAAAGCATCCGTTTTCCTTGCCAGCTTTCTGCCGGTGCTCGGCTTCGCACTGCTCTGGGTCAGCGGCTATTTTATTCCCACCAACGCCGTCATGGTCGGCGTGTGCAGCGCCATCGTCAACTGCGGCATCGGCTTCATGCTCGTGCTCATCACCGTGATTTTGGCGGAAGTTGTGGACTACGGGGAGTATAAGCTCGGCACCCGAAACGAGAGCATTTTGTTCTCCATGCAGACCTTTGTCGTCAAGTTTGCCGGTGCGTTCAGCGGCTTCATCAGCGGCATCGGTCTGACCGCCATCGGTTACGTTGCCAATCAGCAGCAGACACCCGGTGCGGAAAACGGAATGCGCATTATCATGTTCCTCATTCCTGCTGTTTTGTCGGCGCTGTGCTTTGTGTTCTACACGGCAGGGTACAAGATCACCCCCGATTTCTACGAAAAAATCCGTGAAACCATTCGTGCGAGAAAGGAAAAAGAATGATGTGGTTAGGCGTTGACTACTATCCCGAGCAGTGGGACAGCTCCCTGATGGATGCGGACATGGACACGATGCTCGAGCTGGGCTGTAACGTGATCCGCATCGGTGAGTTTTCGTGGCACTTGATGGAAAAAACAGAGGGCAATTTTGATTTTTCGTTCTTTGACGGCGTGATCGCCAAAGCCAAGGAAAAGGGTCTGCGTGTGATCATGGGAACGCCGACCGCCACGATTCCCGCATGGCTTGCGAAAAAGCACCCGTCGATTGTTTCCGAGTTTGAGGGCGGGATGAAGCGTACCTTCGGCGGGCGCCATGTGTACTGCTTCAATGCGCCGGTTTTGTATGAGTACAGCGAGAAAATTATCCGTGCGCTGGTCAGCCATTATAAGGACGAGGAAGCCATTGTGGCGTGGCAGATCGACAATGAGCTGGGGCATGAGGGCAGTGACGAGTGCTACTGCGCACAGTGCCAAAAAGCGTTCCAAAGCTATTTGAAAAAGAAGTTCTGTGGGGACGTGGATGCCCTCAACGAAACCTACGGCACGACGTTCTGGTCGCAGGAGTACAACGACTTTGACGAGATTCCCACGCCCATGGCGACCATCACCACCCACAACCCGGCGCTGCGTCTGGATTGGGAGCGCTTCCGCAGTCAAAGCATCGTGGATTTTGCCGAGTTCCAAGGGAAGCTGATCCGGCAGCTTGCACCGAACGCTGTGGTGATGCATGACTTTTCCGGCGGCGGTCTTGCCAAGCACGTGGACTTCTCCGCCGTCGCCAAAGGGCTGGATGTGGTGGCGTACAACAACTACCCTGTCTGGGGCGGTCAGCGTGAGCCGATTGCGCCGCATGAGATTGCATTCAATCTCGACTATATGCGTGGGCTGAAGCGGCAGAATTTCTGGATCACCGAGGCGATCATGGGGGCGCAGGGACACGACATCACCGGCTATTCCCCCAGACCCGATCAGGCGAAGATGTGGTCGTTTCAGGGTTTTGCCCACGGCTGTACATCCATGCTGTATTTCCGTTATCGAGGCGCCACGAAGGGAGCGGAGCAGTTCTGCTACGGCGTACTGGATGCGGACAACGTCAAGCGCCGCAAGTTTTATGAGGTACAGCGCTGTTTTCGGGAGATCGCACCCCATGCCCGTGCGCTGGAAATGCCCATCGTTGCCCGGGCGGCAATCGTTTATGACTACGATTCCCTCGCCGCCTTCCGCATTCAGGGACAGAGCTTCCTGCTGGACTGCCCGGCGGAGATGATGCGGTTCCACAAGTCCTTTTACAGCCGGAACATCCCCGTGGATGTGATCCCCGCCGATGCGGATATCTCCGGGTACAGCATCGTCATCACGCCCCAGATGATTATCCACAAGCCGGAGTTTTCGCAGAGATTGCAGGCGTTCGTCCAAGCGGGCGGCACGGCGGTGCTGACCTACCGCACAGCGGTGAAAAATGCCGACAACAATCTGGAATTCGGCAAAAAAATACCGCTGGAATACAGCGGCTTTGCGGGGGTGACGGTTGTGGAGACCGAAAGCTTGCAGCAGGGGCAGACGTTCCCTGTGCTCGGCAGCGGCGCCTTTGCCGGAAAGGACGGTACGGGCACCATCTTCCGGGATATGCTGGAGGTGTCCGATGCGGAGGTTCTGTATCGCTACGGCGACCGGTTCTACGATTCCTTTGCCGCCGTGACCCGCAAAAAACAGGGGGACGGCACGGTGTACTACATCGGCTGCGGTCTCGATGAAAAGACGGCGGACGGTCTGATGCAGACGATTCTCTGCGAGAGCGGCATCCACGGCGAACAGACGGAGAGCGGCGTGGAGGTCTGCTATCGGGGCGACGGGGAAAACACTGTCCGTATGGTCATGAACCACAACGGCTGTGCGGCACAGTACGGCGGCAAACCCCTTGCCCCGTATGAAAGCCGCATCGAAAAGGTGTGATTGTATCAGAGGATTTTTTTCATGCGCTCGGCATATCCGGCGGCACCGATGCCGTCCAGGGTGTGGGCGTCGGTGCCGAAGCTGAAATGGACGCCGACCTCTTTGCCGATATGGAAAAAGCGTTTGGAGAATGCGGGAAAGCCGAAAAAGGTGGGTGCGTGCAGTTCCCACATACAGCCGGCACGCTCTCCCTTTGCGAGGATGTCGCCCAGTTCATTGTCCGTGAGGGCGGCAAGCACGGCGGCTTTCTCCGCCTCGTTGAAGAAGTTCATTTTTTCGGGGGAAAAGGGGTGTGCAATACTGTCGGCACGGTCGGTATCCAGCAGGGCATCCAGCACGGCAAGCATATGCTTTGCGTAGCCCCGGGCACTGCGATCCTCCGGCTGTTCCCAGTAGTCCAGGTGATAGTGGCTGTGGGAGTAGCTGCGGTAGTCCAGCGAGCGGCACATCTCTTCGGTCTCGGAATATTTCCCGATGCCGTATGCGGACAGCTCCGAGCCGATGAGCACACGCACCGGCGTGTCGATGCCGGAAAGCTGTGTGCGCAGAATAACGGTGTTGGCGTAGGTGTCGATGTTGTCGTCGAGGTCGGAGTGGTCGGTCACGGCCAAAGTTTGCAGTCCCGCTTTTTCCGCCTCGGCGATCATGGCACGAAGCGTCATTTCCGGCTTGGCACAGCGGGAGAAAAAGGTGTGCGTGTGCATATTGTTCCGCACGATCTCGTCGATGTCGTAGGTTTTTTCAAGCTTAAACATTCTCTTACATCACATCCTTTGTTTGTATCTTACCACACCCTACGAAAATTTGCAAACTGTTGTTTGACTTTTGCAGGGGAGTATGCTACACTGAAGCCAAATAAAAAGCATAAGGAGAGATGGCAATGCAGGAAAGAAAAGTCGCCATTTACGGCGCAGGTTCTCTCGGCACGGTGCTCGGCGCATTCATGACCCAGAACGGGGTGGATGTGGAGCTGATCAACCGCAACAAGGCTCACGTGGAAGCCTTGCAGCAAAAGGGTGCGCACATCACGGGTACGGTGGAAATGACGGTTCCCGTTAAGGCGATCCTGCCCGAGGAGATGCAGGGTACATACGAAGTGATTTTCCTGATGACCAAGCAGCTGTTCAACCCGGAGGTGGTTGCCTATCTTGCGCCGTTTCTCACCGAGGACGGCGTGATCGTCACACTGCAAAACGGCATTCCCGAGCCGGGCATTGCGCAGATCGTCGGCAAGGCGCACACCATCGGCTGTGCGGTGGAATGGGGAGCGACCCTGTCCGCACCGGGCGAATGCATCCTTACCAGCGCCAAGGAGAGCCTGTCATTCCACATGGGCGGGATGCAGGGCATTACCGAGGCACAGCTGACCCGTGTTAAGGAGCTGCTCGAAAAGATGTGCCCGGTCTATCTCGAGGAGAATCTGCTGGGCGTTCGCTGGTCGAAGCTGCTCATCAACGCTACCTTCTCCGGGCTTGGTACCGTGGTCGGCGGCAATTTCGGCAGTGTTTCCGAGGATAAGGACGTACAGCCCATCGCCCTGCGCTGCATGAAGGAGTGCATCGACGTCGGTCATGCGGCCGGCGAGCAGTTCGCCCCCGTGCAGGGCAAGGACATCACCAAGCTGTTCTACTACAAAAACGGGCTGAAGCTTGCCTTTGCCAAGTTCCTGCTCCCCATCGCCATGAAGAAGCACCGGGATATCGAACCCTCCATGCTGCAGGATCTGAAAAAGGGGAAGCCCTGCGAAGTCGATGCCATCAACGGCGTCGTCTGCGAATGGGGCAGAAAGTGCGGCATCCCCACGCCGGTCAACGACCGCATTGTGGAGGTCATCAAAAAAGAACAGAGCGGGGAACTGCCGCTGCAAAAGAGCAACATCCGCCTGTTCAACGACCTGATTCCGTAAACCTTTTGTGCGATACTGCAAAAGCAGTGCCCAACACAGCCGGGGTACATCGAAACGGTGTACCATGGCACCCGTTAAATGATAAACTGCCTTCCCACGGGACGGCAGTTTTTTCTCTCTCTTCACGGAAAATTGTGGGATCTGTGCTTCGCACCGGGGAACCCCCGGCGAGGGTTCCCCACGCCAAAACAGTCCGCCGGACTGTTTTGGCTCCCCTCCTGCGCTTTTGACGTTGTTCGGATTTCGCCGACTGCGGTCGGCGACCAAAGGCGCCGCCTTTGGAATCCGCAAGCCTTTAAAAAGGCTTGAGCGAAACTTTTAATCCCCAAAAACCCGTGATAAATCGGAAAAGTCCGGCTTTCATCGTTGGATGAGAGCCGGACTTTTTGGTGTTTGAATCAGTCTTTGAAGAACTGGGGCAGATACGCTTTGTGTGCT
>JAQXLO010000017.1 GCA_029012165.1 Oscillospiraceae bacterium
CTTGACCATGATCTGCGCACCCAGCGCAAGCAAAAATGCCGGGACGACCAGCAAAAAATAATAGATATCCACTCCGTAATAAAATGGCATAAGCTTTCTCCTTTCCGGCGGTTACGCCGTTGCGATACTCCCCTTTTCCACTGCACTGCCACGCAGATACTCCGCCGCCGACATGGCTCGTTTACCCTCTGCCTGTACTGTCAGAATCTCCACGCATTTGCCGTCGCCGCAGGCGATCACCAGCCGCTTGCCGTTTTCCATGACTTCACCGGGCATTCCGCCTTTATCGCCGCACAAAGCACTTGCATGAACTTTCAACTTTTTGCCGCAGAGCACCATTGTAGCCGCAGGCCAGGGAGAAAGTCCCCGAATCTGGTTGTGCACGGCTTGTGCGGACTTCGTAAAGTCGATAGGCGAGAGTTCCTTGGTGAGCATGGGGGCATAGTTCGACAGGGCATCGTCCTGTTTTTCGGGATGCAGTTCGCCCATCTGTGCGGCGCTCAGGGTTTCGGAAAGCACCTCGGCACCCAGCACGGACAAACGATCATGCAGTTCCCCGGCGGTCATATCGGGCGTGATCGGCGTTTTGGCCTTAAGCAGCATATCGCCGGTGTCTAAACCCACATCCATCTGCATGGAGGTCACGCCGCTTTCCGTCTCGCCGTTCAAAACGCACCACTGGATCGGTGCGGCGCCTCTGTAGCGAGGCAGGAGGGACGCATGGATATTGATACAGCCGTATGGCGGATAGTCTAAAATCTCCTTGGGCAATATCTTTCCGAAAGCGGTGACGACGATCACGTCCGGCTTTAACTGCTCGAGGATCGCCAGCGCTTCCCCGTCCCGCATGGAGCGGGGCTGAAAGACGGGAATCCCGTTTTCCGTCGCCGTGACCTTGACCGGCGGCGGTGTCATCTGTTTGCCCCGTCCCTTCGGTTTGTCCGGCTGTGTGAACACACCGACCACCTCGTGACCGTCTGCAATCAGACGACGAAGACACGGAACGGAAAATTCAGGTGTCCCCATAAATACTACACGCATACCATTTCGCCCCTATAAACAAAGTGTGAATTATTTGCAACAGAATTAGTTTTCCTTGCGGATGACCTTTTGCGTAAATAAAATTCCATCCAAATGATCCAGCTCATGGCAAAAACAACGTGCTTTCAGCCCCGTTCCCTTGTAAATATGCCATTTGCCGGTTCTGTCCTGCGCCTGCACCTTTACGACGGCGGGACGGCGGGTGACGCCGTATTCTCCCGGCAGGGAAAGACAGCCTTCCTGCTCCTCCTGCTCTCCCTCTTCGGAAATGATCTGCGGATTGACCAGCTCCAAAAAACCGTCGCCGCAGTCCATCACCACCACTCTGCGCAGTACGCCAACCTGCACGGCGGCAAGACCGACGCCCTCCGCCTTGTACATCGTCTCTTTCATATCGTCAATTAAGCGAGCAAGCTTGTCGTCAAATTTTTCCACTCTGCGGCTCGTCTTCTTCAGAATGGGGTCGCCGACCTTTACAATCTCTCTGTAACCCATGTCAAACTCCTTGTCATAATATGCTTTCGGGATTGATATCTACCACGACCGCTACCTTGGCGTAGCGTTTATCCTTGCCGATCTCGCACAAAAGCGACGACATCATACTGCGAAACCGCACCGTGTTTTTGCACTTGATGATCAGCCTGTAGCGGTACTGATCGTTGACACGCAAAACCTTTGCCGGTGCGGGACCTAAAACGATCAGCTTTTCCCCGCCGTATTCCGACGAGGAAAGCGCTGTCAGCTTTGCCAAAAATCCCTTGGCGGCGCCCCGGGCAAAAAGCTCCTCGGCGCTGATAAAGGCGACCACGCACAGATCGCAGTACGGCGGATAGATCAGCGTTTTCCGAATGCCGATCTCCGTGCGGTAAAACTCCTCGTAATCCTGCCTTGCCGCCATGGACAGCACGTCGTTCTCCGGGGCGGAGGTCTGGATGATGGCTTTGCCCTGATATTTGCCTCGACCCGAACGCCCCACCACCTGTGTCAGCAAGGAAAAGGTACGCTCCAAGGCACGGTAATCATCGTTATATAAAAGGCTGTCCACCGACACAACACCCACCAGCGTCACGTTCTCGAAGTCCAGCCCTTTCGCCACCATCTGCGTGCCGAGCAGGATGTCGTATTCCCGGTCGGCAAACTGCTTTAATTTGTCCTCGTGGGCAAATCGGGTCATGGTGGTATCGGTGTCCATGCGCAGAATCCGTGCTTCGGGCAGCATTTGCTGTAAATCGTCCTCGATCTTCTGCGTGCCGCACCCCGAATACAGCACGGCATTCTCCCCACAGGACGGGCAAGTGGGCGTAAAGGGAACGGAATAGCCGCAGTAGTGGCACATCAGTCTGCCGTTGGCTCGGTGATAGGTCATGGAGATACTGCATGACGGACACGTCACCGGCTGTCCGCAGGCCGTGCAGGATGCGAAAGTATTGTACCCACGGCGGTTCATCAAAAGGATTGCCTGCCGCCCCACAGCTAAGGTTTCCCGCAAAGAGCGCAGCAATTCACGGCTGATGTCGGAACGGTTGCCCTGCTGCCGCTCGGCGACCATGTCCACAGTAACGACTTCGGGGAGAAGCGCATCGCCGTAGCGTGTCGTGAGTGTATTGAGAACGTAGCGTCCCTTTTCTGCGGCGGCAAAGCTCTCCAAAGACGGCGTTGCCGACGCCAAAATCAGCAGTGCATTATGCTCGGCGCAGCGGAATCTCGCCACATCCTTGGCGTTGTATCGGGGGGCATTTTCGGATTTATAGGCGCTCTCCTGCTCCTCGTCCACCACGATCAGACCGATATTGTCAAAGGGAGCGAACACCGCTGAACGTGTTCCCACGACAATCTTCGCTTCGCTGCGGCGCACCCGCTTCCACTCGTCCATGCGTTCCCCTACGGAAAGGGCGCTGTGAAACACGGCGACCTGCTTGCCGTACCGGGCATGGAACAGCCGCAGCGTCTGGGGCGTCAGAGCTATTTCCGGCACCATCAAAATCACGCTGCGCCCGTCCTGCAAAACACGGTCAATCATCTTCATATAGACCTTGGTTTTGCCGCTGCCCGTCACGCCGTACAGCAGCGACGCACAGCCCTTCCCGGATGCATACATCGACTTTAAATTGTCATACGCTTTCGTCTGCTCCTCGGAAAGGAGGATGGGCAGACGCTCCGGCGCCTGCTTGGCATCGGCATAGGGATTGCGGTAAACCTCGGCACTGTACAGCTCCACCACATTGCGGTTCGCCAGCGTTTTGACGACGCCCGCCGTAATACCCGTGTAGTAGCAGATCTCCTTGACGGATGCACTGCCGACCTCCGAGAGCAGATCAATAACGCTTTTCTGCTTTTGCGAGAGCTTCGGCAGGCGCAGTTCGCCCTGAATATACGCTTCGGTAAGCCTTGCAGAGCGGACTGTCAGATCTGCATTTCTGCGCACGGCGTCGTAGTTGCGCACCAGAAGTCCCTTGTCGCAAAGGGTGTGCAGCACAGAAACCGGCACGTGCAAAGCTTTGACAATCTTGTCCTCGGCAACGTACATCTTTCCCCCAAGGAAGTCCAGCACCTGCTGTTCCTCCATGCTCAGGGCACCGAAATCCGTCTTGTCCTGCTCGGCAACGCTGACATAGGTCACCACGACCTTGTGCCCCATGCCGGACGGGAGGATGGCTTTCACCGCTTCAAAAAGGGTGCAGAAGGTGCGTTCTTTCAGAAAATACACCAGACGAATCCCCTCGTCATTTAAAACGGGAGATTCATCCAGCACTTCACTGATGGGTTTGAGTTTTGCATCTTTCGGCATTTCTCCGCCGACGGACAGGATCATGCCCTGCCGCTTTTTGGAATTGCCGAAGGGAACGGTCACCCTGCATCCCGGTTTGGCTTTTTCGGCAAGCTTGTCCGGGATCCTGTAGCTGTACGCCGTATCGAAATGATAGGCGGTCTTCTCCACGGCAACCTGCGCTGTCTTCACATCGGACACCGAGACCACCTGTCTTTCTCACCGTTTCAGATATTGCGGATCTCTTCCGGCTCCACAACGTTGTATTTGCCGTCCATGATCTCCTCGATGGCGATGCTGACGGGCTTCTCGGTCAAAATCTCGTGGTCTTCCTCCGCCTGCTCGGAAATCTCACGGGCACGTTTCGCCGTGGCGATGACCAGAGAATAGCGGCTGGTGTGGTTCTTGAGTACTTGTCTTAAATCAGGATTGAGCATTGTTGATTACCTCACAAATCATATTTTTGGAACGGGACGTTTTCAGTCTTTCCGACCGAATGATCGCCTGTATATCCTCCACAGCGCACTCCATACTGTCGTTGACGACAATATAGTCGTACTCTGCTGCGTGCTTCATTTCATTTTCCGCAATGGTCAAGCGGGACTGGATCTCCTCCTCGGTCTCGCTGCAGCGCTTGCGCAGACGGTGTTCGAGGGTCTGCATGGACGGCGGAACAAGGAAAATGCTGACACAGTCGGGATAGAGCCTGCGGATATTGCCGCCGCCCTCCACCTCGATCTTCAGTACCACCGTCTCCCCTGCACGAAGCCAGTCATCCACAGCCTGCTTAGGTGTACCGTAGTATTTGCCGTTGTAGCTGGTATGCTCCAAAATCTTTCCCTCATCCAGCTGTTTGAGAAAATACGCCTCGCTGACAAAATAGTAGTCCACTCCATCCGTCTCCCCGTCGCGCATGGCACGGGTCGTCATGGAAACGGAACGGCGGACGCCGCTCAGCTTGGAGAGCACCGTATCCTTGCCGCAGCCGGAAGGCGCAGACAAGACGACCAGCAGTCCTTCTCTTTTTTCACCAAGCATTTGATCCCTCCGAATTGTCCGATTTTTCCTCTCCCGCAATGCGGTTCGCCAGCGTCTCCGCCGTCAGATAGGAAAGGATGATGTGGTCGCTGTCCATGACGATGACCGCACGGGTCTTTCGCCCGAAGGAAGCGTCGATCACGATTCCCCGATCCTTGCCCTCCTGCACCATGCGCTTAATCGGTGCGGAATCCGGGCTGACAACGGCGATGATCCGCTGGGCATGGATCACATTGCCGAAACCGATATTGATAAACTTCATATGTTCGCCTCTTATTCGATATTTTGGATCTGTTCACGGATCTTTTCGACCTCCGCCTTGATGTCGATGACCCGCCGTGCGATCTCCACATCCTGCGCCTTGGAGCCGATGGTATTCGCCTCCCGGTTGATCTCCTGCACCAAAAAGTCCAGTTTTCTGCCGACGGCCTCCTTCGATTCAAAAAGCTCGTGCAGCTGGTCGATATGACTACGCAAACGAACCGTTTCCTCCGCCACGGCAACCTTGTCCGCATAGATGGCGGCTTCGGTTAAAAGCCGCTGTTCGTCCACGTGGGTATCCTCCAAAACGGTGCGCATCCTTTGCAGCAGCTTTTCGTTGTACTCCCGCACCGTTTCGGGAGAGCGCTGCTCGATAAACGCCACATTTTCCAAAATGGCAGCAGCACGGGACAGCACATCCTCCCGCAGGCGTTCCCCTTCACGGGTGCGCATCTCCAAAAATTGCGCAAGTGCCTGCTGTGCCACGGCTTTGACTGCGTTCCAGACCCTATCCTCGTCTGCCTCAGCTTTATGTACGGAAAAGAAATCGCTGTTGCGTGACAGGGTGGAGACACGCACATCATTGTCCAGTCCGAAGTGCTCGGACAACTCCCGGAACGCATTCAAATAGCCCTGCACCAAAGAGGTGTTCAGATGCACCTGCACATCCGCTTCCTCCAGCGACTCCAGCTGGACATAGCACTCCACCTTGCCGCGGGAGATGGACGTCTGGAAAAAGTTTTTCAGCTTTTCATCCAGAAAGCCATAGGCTCTCGGTGTGCGGGACGAAAACTCGAAGTAACGGTGGTTGACGCTCTTTATCTCTACGGTGATCGCCATGCCGTCCAATGTCTCGGCGGCACGACCATAGCCGGTCATACTCTTAACCATGTTGTTTTCCTTCCTGTATTTTATTCCTCCGCACCCTCCGGTGACGGACGGTTTGCACGGGCAATCAGCTTTTCCACTTCCTCGGGCGTCAGTTCACGCCACTTGCCCTGCGGCAGCATACCCAGCCGAACCGGACCCATGGCGGTGCGCTTCAGTCTTGCGACCTCCAGCCCCAGCTGCTCGCACATCTTGCGGATCTGACGGTTTCTGCCCTCGTACAGCACGATCTCCAAAACTACCCTGCCCTCCTGCTTTTCCAGCACACGAACCTTTGCCGGCGCAGTCATTCTGCCGTCAATGCGCATGCCCTGCGACATCTGGGCAATCTGCGCATCGGTAACAGCCGGGCGAACGGTGACACGGTAATGCTTCGGGATATGGTGGGACGGGTGCATCATAAGGTTTGCAAATTCGCCGTCGTTGGTCAACAGCAAAAGCCCCTCCGAATCCTTATCCAGTCTGCCGATGGGATATACTCTTTGTGGTACGTCCTGCAAAAGATCGGTCACGCATTTGCGTCCTCGGTCGTCGGACAGCGTGGTGATATAACCCCGGGGCTTGTGCAAAAGCAGGTAGACGGGCAGTGCGGTATTCTGCACCTTTTTGCCGAACACGGTCACCGTATCCCGTCCCGGCTGCACCTTATCCCCGATCTGCGCCACATGACCGTTGACCTTGACCTTGCCGCCTGCAATCAGCTCCTCCGCTTTGCGGCGGGAGGCAACGGCACACTCGGACAGATATTTTTGTAGACGTATGGGCTGTGCCATGTTTAAAAAACTCCTTTGATTTTCTCCAACGCCCTTTGAAAAAGGCTTTTTTCCTCCTGCGGCACGGGAACGACAACGGGCCTTGCCGCAACGTCCTTGTGCGCCACAAGGTCGGCTTCGCAAAGCACTTTTCCGCTTTGGGTATAGACAGCCTTGCCGACAATCTCGCCCTGCTCCACGGGCGCATAGACAAAGGGCTTGCAATAGACCGTGCGTTCTATGGCGCCCTCCTGTGCATCGTACACCGCACAGGGCGCCGATACAAATCCGACCTGCACCGTGTTTTGCAGACCGCCCGCAACCGGCAATGTCAGCACCGTCTGCCCCGATTCCAGCGGTGCACAGTGTACGGCGGAGAAGCCGTATTCATACAAGGACATATGATCGTTCCAGTCGTCGGGGGCATTGAGCGTGACCGCCACCAGCGTCACACCGTCCCGCCGGGCGGCGGAAACAAGGCAGCGTCCGCTCTTTTTGGTGAAGCCGGTTTTGACACCGATGCACGGAGCATACAGCTTTAAAAGCCGGTTATGGTTGGACAGCACACGGCGGTATGGCGGGTTGCCGTAGGAAACCGTCATGCTTTTGCTGCTGCAAATGCGCAGAAACTGCGGGTTGCGGATCGCTTCGCACCCGAGCAAAGCCATATCATACGCCGTGGAATAATGCAAATCATCGTCCAGCCCCGAGGGCGTGACGAAATGGGTCTGGGTCATGCCGATCTGTGCGGCTCTGTCGTTCATGCGCTCGGCAAACATTTCCTGACTGCCGGCAAGGGCGATTGCCGCCGTATTGGCCGCATCGTTGCCGCTGCTGAGCAGCATCCCGCACGCCAAGCCGTACAGCGTTACGGTGTCCCCCGGCAAAAGCCCCATGGAGGTGCCCTCCACCGCCGTCATTTTTTTCGTGACCGTGACCGCACGTTCCGGCTCCCCGGTTTCCAACGTCAGCAGTGCCGTCATGATCTTGGTGGTGCTCGCCATGGAGTGGCGCATTTTGCCGTTTCGGGAAAACAGAACCTCCCCCGTATCGGCGCAAAGCAGTACAGCGCATTCCGCCGACACGGACAGAGCCTGCGCCGTAAAGGACGGTGCCATACACACAATCAGCAGCACGGACAGAAATTGAATGACCCTTTTCAAACAAATCACCTACCGCAATATCCTATGCGGGAGATTTGCTTTTCAGTAGTCTTATTCCGCCGCAGGAATGTCCTCGTCGCCTTTTTTGGTGAACTTTTCCACAGCGCCGGACAGCTTGTCAATCACATCGGGCACCATGCCGATGATGCGCTCTGCCTGACCGCCCTCGGCGGCAATATGTTTGATGGTTACTTCCCCCTTGTTGACCACAAGGAAAGCGATGGGCGTGATGGTGATCCCCGCACCGCCGCCGCCGCCGAACAGCTCCGCATTGGACTTGGACGGGAAATCCGATCCGCCGGAGGCAAAGCCGTAGGTCACCTTGGACACGGGGATGATCGTCACACCGCCCGCTTCGATGGGATCACCGATGATGGTGCTGACATCGACAAGATCTCTGACCTTTTCGATGGTGGTGCCGAGAATGCCTGCGGCTGCGTTTTCTTTACTCATTTCTCAACATTCCTTTCTGTTGCAACAGGTTGTTGTTTCTTTTTATCGGATGCATATTTTTTCGCTCTGAGGAAGGACACCAAAGCACGGAACGCAAAGCGCACCAAAGCGTTGGTCAGCTTGATCGGGCGCACGGAAATGCGCAACAGGATGGATGCGCAGCTGCCCGTGGCCAGATAGTCCGGATAAATGTTTACATTGTATTTACGCACACGAAGCGTATTGCAAAGATAGCCCATCGTCGGGAACACGGCGGCGCAGGTTTTGCCGTAGGCAATGGCGGTCTGCGCAGCGTCCTTTTTGGCAACACACATATCCAAAAACAGCTTTTCCACCACGAAGGAGCGCTTGAAAATATCGCCCAGCATGGTGTTGGTCGCCGCAAGAATTTCCTTTAAAAACCGCACGACACCGTCAAAGCCCTGCTCATGGTAAAAGCGCATGACGAAGTTCTCGCCCTTTGGCTTTCCCTCCGACGGCTTCTCCTGCGCGTCCTCCGGCGGCGTTTCCTCCTGCGGTGCCTTAGGCGGCTTTTTCTTTTTCGGTTTGGCGGGAAGTAGACGAAGCTTGATAAACAAAACCTTTAAATCCAGCGTAAAGGTTTCGCTGTATTGCAGCTCCACCGTAATTTTAACGCAGAACAGGAGAACGATTGCCGCTATGATGCCGAGCAATATGTATAGCACCACCATGGTCTCTCCTCCTTTTCTTCGTTAATTCTCTTCCGGCAAAACGTACAGATCGTCGCCGTCCTCCGGCACGTCGTAAAATGTATACTGATCCTTGTCCACCGCTTCCTCTTCCGGCGGGGCAGGCTCTTCTTCAATCGGCGCTTTTTCGGCTTGCGCATCCATAATATCCTCGATCTTCGGCAGATCCTTTTCCGGCAATTCGGGAAGCTCATTTAAAGAGGACATACAAAAACACTTTAAAAATTCGGGCGTCGTACCGTACAAAAGCGGCCTGCCCGGCAGTTCCAGCCTGCCCTTTTCCTCCACCAGACCCTTTTGGCAAAGGGTGTTGACAACGCCGGAACAGTCCACACCACGAACCTGCTCTATGTAGGACTTGGTAACGGGCTGGTTATAGGCGATAACCGCCAGCACCTCAAACGCTGCCGCAGACAGGGGTGCATTCTTTTTGACCTCCAGCACCGAACGGATCCTGTCGGCAAAGCGGGTTCGTGTGCACATCTGGTAGCGATCCTCCATGCGCAAAACGCACAGTCCGCTCTCCCGCTCGTCCAGATCCGCTTTCAGCTTTTCCAAAATTTTTTCCGTATACTCCGTATCCAATTCCAGCGCCTGCGCCATCCGCTCCAATTCCAGCGGCTCCCCGCTGGCAAAGAGGATGGCCTCTGCGGCGGCCTGTAATTCCTGTACCTTCACCATTTACGCCTCCGATGTCTCTTTGAGTTCGATGAGGATATTGTCGCCGTCCCCCTCGATGGTCACACGCTTGGCCTTTGCCAAAGACAGCACCGCCAAAAAGGTTGCCACCATTTCCGAGCGGGATTCCGACTGCTCAAACAGGGACGAAAAGCGATGCTTTCCACTCCCACGCAGCCGGTCAAGCAAAAAGGAAATGCGGGACGCCACGGACACGATGCGGTGCGCCACGATCCGTGAAAACGCCTCCACGGGCGGCGGCAGGCGGCGCTTTCCCTTACCGACGGCGGATATGTACGCTTTGAAAATTTCATACGGTTCATGAGAGCGTGTATAGGTCATGTCCACAGGGAACTCCTGGGGGTTGCGCTCGAAATAGCCGAAGCCGTTGGCCTGCTTTTCCAGCTTGCCCGCCAGATATTTGCAGTCCTGATAGGCGAGCAATTCGCCCCGCAGTTCCTTTTCCAGCGCCTCCGCCTCCTCATGGACAGGCAGTAAAGACACGGTTTTGATATATACCAGTCTTGCCGCCATCTCCAGAAATTCGCTGGCGATGTCCAGGTTTTCCTCCTGCATTTGGCGCATATAGTCGAGATACTGCTCCACCAGGTCGAGGATCGGCACATCGTTGATGCTGACCTTGTGCTTGCTGATCAGGTGCAAAAGCAGATCCATGGGACCCTCGAACACGTCGATCTTGTACGAAATTTTTTCCATACTTACCTCACAAACGGCAGTGCCGCAAGGTTAAACAAGCCTTTGAACACAGCGGACGAAAGATAGCTCAAGGGTGTGGACAGCACGCCGGTCAGCAGCAGAACAAACAGTGCGATCATGATGTAGCGCTCATACTGCATGATCTTGTAGTAGTACTTGTTGGGAATCAGCGCCGTGGCAATGCGGGAACCGTCCAGAGGCGGAATCGGCAAGAGATTGAACACGGCAAGGGAAACATTGATGTATGCCGCATAGTAAAAGAAAACACCCAGAAGTTCCGCAAAGGTACCTGTGCCGAACATCACGGACACATGGCGAAGCACAAGGAAAATCAGCGCCATCAGCAGATTGGAAACGGGTCCTGCCAGCGCAACGGTCGCCATGCCTGCCTTGGGATTTTTGAAGTTGCGCATATTCACGGGCACGGGTCGTGCATAACCGAAGCCGACCAGCACGATCATCAGACAGCCCCACGGGTCGAGATGGGCAAAGGGATTCATGGTCAGTCTGCCGTTCATCCGTGCCGTACCGTCGCCCAATTTATCCGCCACAAAGGCGTGGGCAAATTCATGCACCGGCAAGGTACAGAACACGACAAAAAGACTGGAAAGCACGCCGACGACCAGATCCACGGAAAAACCGTGGCGGATCAGCTGCATGAGCATAGAATCATTCCTTTCCTTGGGAGTATACGATCACGAACCTTTCGGTTCCGATATAATCTTTATAAATTTCCGTGGGGTCGGAAAACATTGCCGCAATCTGCGCAGGCTGTGCTTCGCCGCACTCCATGGCCAAAAAGCCGTTTTGGATCTTCGGATACCACTTTTCCCGCAGCGCACGGTAAAAAAGCAGACCGTCCTCCCCGCCGTCCAGCGCCTCGATGGGCTCTTTTTGCACTTCTTTTTGCAGTGTGGACAGCTCCCCGGTACAGATATACGGCGGATTGGACAAAATCGCATTCGGCCAAGGCAGCTCCTGCGGCACACCGTCCAGCATATCCCACCGCACCGCAGTAACATTTTGGGCGCTCAGGCGGCGAATATTCTCCGAAAGGCACTGAAAGGGTGCATCGTACTTTTCAAACAGATACACCTGCACATCCCTGCGCTCCAGCGCAATGCTGATACCGATACAGCCCGTACCGGCACAGACGTCGTACAGCACGGCGTTGGGCGGCAGATGCCGAATCGCCCACTCGGCGAGAAACTCCGTCTCGGGTCTGGGAATGAGTACGCCCGGCTGTACGCAGAAGGTGTTCCCCATAAAATCCCACTCGCCGAGAATGTACTGCAAGGGCTGACCGTCCGCACGAAGTCGCAGTTTTTCCATGTAGGCAGTGCGCTCCGTTTCGGGAACCGCTTGGGCATACAGCATAATCAGTCCCGTGCGATCCGTGCCGCAGACCGCCTCCAAAAGACAGCGTGCCTCAAAGGCGGCGTCCTGCACGGCGGCGTTTTGCAAATACTGCTCGCCCTGCCGCAGCAGGGCACGGTAGGTTTCACTCGCCATCCTTCGGCTCCGCAGGTGTGCTCTCTTGGGGTTCGTCCTCCTCCAGGACGGCCTTGAGCGAAGCAATGCCGACCTCGATGATATCGTCCGTCGGTTCCTTGGTGGTGATGCGCTGCATCCACAGACCGGGTGCGGCACAGATGGACACGAAAAGATTGTCGTGCTTGCCCGCATAGCGGATAAATTCGTAGCCGATGCTCATAATGATGGGCAAAAGCAGCAGCTTAAGAAGCACCCAAAGGATGGTGATCTCCGTCACCTTGGTGCCGTTGAAAATCACGGACATCAGCGCAGCGAGGAAGATGCTCAAAATTATGGTCACAAACAGAAAGCTGGTACCGCAGCGGGGATGGAAACGGCTTTGCTTGCGGACATTTTCCACAGTCAGCTCCTCCCCTGCCTCCAGACAGAAGATGGACTTATGCTCCGCACCGTGGTACATGAACAGCCGCTTCATCTCCTTCATCAGGGACACCGCCGCCATGTAGCCGACGAAGATCGCAATCTTGACCACGCCCTCCACCAGCGGACGCCACATAATGCTCAGCCCCGTCAGGTACTGGATGCCTTTGAAAATGTAGGACGGCAATGCGATAAACAGGGCAAAGGACAGCAGAAAACCCAGCACCACGGAAATGATGCCGATGACGGTCATCATCTTGGGTCCAAAGTGATCGGACAGCCATTTGTCCAGCTTGGACATCTGTTCCTCGTCCTCCTCCACACCGTCCAGTGTGGTTTTTTCGGCGGACTCCATCAGGCACTGATAGCCGAAGATCATGTTCTCCACGAAGGAGATAGGACCTCGAATAAACGGCAGTGCGGCAAATTTATACTTATCCTTCAGCTTTTTCGGATGCTTCGGGGTCACCTCGATGGAGCCGTCCGGCAGACGCAGCGCCATGGCCGCACCCTTGGGACCGTTCATCATGATGCCCTCCATCAGCGCCTGTCCGCCGACCGACGCCAAGTATCTGCTTTTCGGTTTTTCATCTTTCTTTTTGCTCACCGCTTGTACTCCTTTCCGCTTTCTGCGTTTTGGGCAGAAGCACGGTCACACGGGTGCCTTTCCCAAGCTCGCTGTCGATCTGAAGCTCGCCGCCGTGCAGACGGATGATCTCGTCCGCCACGGCAAGACCGATACCCGAACCTCGCACCGTTGTGTCCGCTTTGTAAAACTTTTCCTTGATATGCGGCAGATCGTCCGCCGAAATGCCTTTGCCCGTGTCGGCAACGGTGATGCGAATGTGCGCATCCTCCAGTGCCGCTTCCACACGGACGGCGCCGTCTTTTTCGGTATATTTGATAGCGTTGTCTATGATATTGACGAAAACCTGCATCAGCCGTTCCGGATCTCCCGTCATGGGTGCGGCTTCGTCGGGAATGTCGTAGGTAAACTGTTTGCCCTCCCGCAGGGCACGTTCATGGAACGTCAGCGCCGCTTCCTCCAGCTGGGCGAAGAGATCCATGGAAACCAGCCGCAGTTTCAGTCTGCCGTCCTGCATACGGGAGAAATCCAGCAGATCCTCCACCATGCCGTTCAGGCGGGCCGTCTGGCTGAGAATGACACGCATCCCCTTTTCCGCCAGTGCGGGATCCTCCGCACCCACATCCCGGAGCGTCTCGCCCCAGCCTCGGATCGCTGTCAGCGGCGTGCGCAGTTCATGGGAAACGGTGGAGATGAATTCGTTTTTCATCTGATCCGCCGCACCGATCTGCTGTGCCATGTCGTGCACGGCGTCGCACAAAGAGCCGATCTCGTCCTTATCTGTGTAGTCAATGTGCGCCGTGTAGTCGCCGTCCGCGATCCTGTCTGCGGCATCTGTCGTTTTGCGGATGGTGCGCACCAGCTTTTCGATATAGATGGTACCGGGCAAAATGGTGAGCACCAGCGCCGCAATACCCGCAAGAACCATCAGGATCACATAGCGGCGAATCTGCGCATCCAGCTTTTCCAGAGAGATCATATACCGCAGTGCCGGCGCCGTTCCGTCCGCAGACGCTTTGAGCAGGACGGTCATCGCCATGATCTTTTCGCCGCAGGCGTTTCGTCCTGTCCAAAAATTTCTGGGACTCTGTGCCATTAGCGCCGCCTGATAGTCCGGCATTTCGGTGCCGTCCGCCACGGCGAAGCCATCGGAGTTGGCCACGACCTTTCCGTGGCGGTCAATGACCCAAACATCCACGGTGTCGCCGAGACTGTAGATATCTATGTATCCGACGGCGGCTCGGTTGAAGGAATCGTCCGTGTCGCCGGCGTTGAGGGTAAAATAGCGGGATACAATGTTATTGTACCCGGAGTGCAGAACGGACTGCGCCGTATTGTAGTAAAACCTGTGCACCGCAAGGGACAAAAAGAGGATCGCAAAAACCACAAGTGCCGTGATCATAGTGACGGATTTCACGAGCCATTTTTTGGTGATGGTACCCAGATGCACGAAATCCCTTCTTTCAGTTCATCCACTTGTAGCCGATTCCCCGTACCGTCAGCAGATGCTGCGGTGACG
The DNA here is from genome assembly GCA_029012165.1 of Oscillospiraceae bacterium. GTDB lineage: Bacteria > Bacillota > Clostridia > Oscillospirales > Acutalibacteraceae > UBA1425. The sequence goes on from JAQXLO010000017.1 coordinate 14,488, forward strand.
ACGGATCCTGCTCGATCTTCATGCGCAGACGGCGGATATTGACGTCCACGATCTTGTCCTCGCCGTAGTATTCCGAGCCCCAAACCTGCCGCAGTATTTCCGCACGGGACAGAGCGTCGCCCTGATTTTGCAGAAAAAACTCCATCAGCTGAAACTCGATCTGCGTCAGCTCGATGGGCGATCCGCCGCAGCACAGGGTACGGCTGCGCAGATCCAACACAAAATCTCCGGAGCGCAGGACCGAAAAAGGCTTCGTTCTGCCCTTGACCAGCGCAACCCGGCGGTAGACCGCATCGACACGTGCCATCAGCTCCGTGGGGGAAAACGGCTTTGTCACATAGTCGTCCGCACCGCCGAGAAGTCCGGCGACCTTGTCGTTCTCCTGGGTTCTCGCCGTGAGCATGATGATGCCGATATTCCTGTCCTGCGTCCGCAGTGCTTTGCAGACCTCCAAGCCGTCCATTTCCGGCATCATGATGTCCAGTATCGCCACATCAAAATCGCCCTGTTTTTCAAACAATTCCATCGCCTGCACACCGTCTGCGGCCTCGGCTACCGTGTAGCCCGCACGGCGCAGATGGATGACGATAAACTCGCGGATGGCTTCTTCGTCCTCCGCAACCAATACCCTTTTCACCTGTAAACCTCCGTTACTGTGCCATGTGCGCAAAGGCCTGCGATAACAGCTCTGTGCTGACCTGCAAGGCACTGGTTTGATTGATTCCGCAGCAATACACGCTGTGCGCACCGTCCGAACACAGCGGCGTATAGCCGCTTTGCTGTACGTCGAACATCACGCTGCCCAGATACTGCTGTGTACCGTATCTGCCGGTTTCGTAGAAATTCCATTTGTGATCCGCCGGATAGGCGCAGATCGTGAAGCGGTTTTCCCACGACTGGGGAATGGTAAACATCCAGCCGGACTCTGTATCAAGAAGTGTTTTGCGGACGGGAAGCAATGCGCCGTCCTGAAAAACACACCAATCGGTTTGATAAAAGCTTTCGGTGCTTTTTGTTCCATTGCGCCAGATCTCGCTGAAGGGCAGTGCGCTTTGGCACGGAATCTCGGGAGCGCCGTCCCCGTTGATGTCCCGGCAGGCAATGTCCGCACTGCGGGCGGTTTGCGTCATGGTTCGTGTCTGTGCATCCAAAAACGGTACGGACAGGGTGTCCGTCTGTGCGTTCCAGCAGATGATCTGCGTGATCATGGTGCCGTCCGTGCGCACGGCGTCCGTATAGAATACCGTTTCCTGCGCCTGTTTCTGGGAAAACAGCTCGCCGAAAGAAGTGATCTCTCTGTCCAGCTTTCGCCAGTCCAGCCGCTGTACGCCGCCGGCTGTCAGCCGACGCATTGCCGCCTGCGGTCCCGTTACGGCGGAGACGGCCACAGTGAAGATCTCCGTGCTGCCGTCGCCGTTGAGGTCGGACAGCAGAAGGGAGCTGTACGGCGTTTCCTCCAAAACACACTGCGCCCCAAAGGGAGAATCCTGACAGGCGTAAATGCTCAACAGCTTTTCGTCCTGATTTTCCAGAAAAAAGAGGATTTCGTTTTTGCCGTCGCTGTTCAGATCACGAATCTCCACGGAACCGATGCCGGTTCCGCCGCTCTCCACGCTTTGCACATAGTTCCATTCGCCGCTGCGCTTTTCCAGCAGTGCGACACAGATGTGCGAGGCAAACATATCCTTGGTATAAAACACCATCGCTTCCTTTTCGCCGTCTGCATCCAGATCCTCCACGACAAAGGAAGAAAGATATGCACCGCTAACCGGCGACTTGTAGCGCACGCCTTCGCCGCAAGCGTCCTGAAACGCCTTGCGCAGCGCCTGATTGTCCGCAGAATCGGAAGGAGGCGCAATCAATTCGCTCTCGGGATGAAACAGGGAGCATCCGCCGAAGCAGACCAGCATCCCTGCACTCAGCAAAAGAAGCAGGACACGTTTAAGAGACATGGACATTCACCGTATAGTCCCCGTAGACCCAACAGCACTTGGATTTTTCCATGGAGAAATTCAGCGGCAGCTGTGCGGTTTTGCTGTCCTCCCGCAGTACCGATGCATCCGCCGTGGCCAAAATGTCCTCCAGCGTCAGCAGTTCCAGCTCATACGGCAAACCGATCACCACGATCTCCACCGAGGTGTCCTGCGGCAGCGTCGCCGTGATCCCCTGTGCCAGTCCCGTCAGGGAAATCTCATCCGCAGTCAGCGTAAACTTGCGTGTTTGGAAGCCCTCCATGGAGAAGATCACCTTGAAGGAATCTATGCTTTCATCCAGAATACGGATATTCGGGATGTCTGCGGCGTTAAAGGTGAAGGTGTTGAGCCCCGAGGTCACATCCGAAAAGTCGATGGTTCCCAAAGAGAAGCTGTCCGCACTGCCGAGAAGCTCGGTGGATACGGCGGCATGGATCGTCCCTGTCGGGTAGCAGGTATATTTGATGGGGTTCTCCAAAAAATAGGTGGGCGTATTTTTAAAGCGCACCGTGGGCGTAAACTGCACGATCTTGAAAATCGGCACGGTCACGGTCACATCGGAAATGCCGTCCGCCACGGAAACATAGGCGCTGCGGACTATGCCGCCGTTTTCATTGAGGATGGAAATATCGGTGTTTTCATACTTGGTCGTTTCGGACAGCGGCTTTGGAACGCTGACCTTGGCCACGACACGGGCGATCTTCTGCACCTCGGTCGCCGCTCCGGAAACCGTTATCTCCGCCGTGGAAAGGATCGCATCCCCGGCAATGAATCCATCGGCAGCCACACTGCCGCCCTCGGTATTCAGCTGCGCCTGCACGACGTAGTTCTCCGTCAGGTTGTAGTCAAAATACACATCCACCGTCTCCGGCGAAAAACTGATGATCTTTACATCCGAACTCGCATCGGCGGTACGCACAGTGACAGGCAAAGTATATTTGCCGGCGGAGGAAACGTTTACCGTGGACGCCGTGACCACAAAATCCTCCTTGGACAGGACGGCGGAGCTGACCTCGTACCGTTTGCCCGTAACCTGCACCGTGACTGTAAAATCGGTCTGCCCGAACACTTGCAGATCCAGCTTGTCGGTCATAGTGGTGTCGATGGAGACAGGGATCTCCGTAAACACCGCTTCCTGCCGATCGCTGAACCAGATCGCCACGATCAGCCATAATATAACGGCAAGAACGACAGAAACGGCAAAAGCGATTTTGTTGTTTTGCAGCAATCTGCCGATAGAAAAACGCTTTTGGTTCATTTATGCTTCCTCCCGAGCAGGTTCTTGAGTGCGGAAGTGGTTTCTTCCGTTTCCTTGAGCAGTAGTTCATCGCAAAGGACTTCACGCAGTTCGCCGTCGGAAATGTTGCGGCGCAGTCTGCCGTCCTTGGCCACGGAAATATATCCCGTTTCCTCGGACACGACGACCATCACGGCATCGCTCTGCTCGCTCATGCCGATGGCCGCTCTGTGGCGGGTACCCAAGGCACTGCTGACCGCACCGTGGTGCTGGGTCAGCGGCAAAATGCAGCCGGCCGCACAAAGGCGATTTTCACGGATCACTGCGGCGCCATCGTGCAGCGGCGCTTTGGGATAAAAAACGTTGCCCAACAGCTCCTCGCTGATCTTTGCGTCCACGGGGGTGCCGGTCTCGATGACCTCGTTGAGCGGGGTCTCCTTTTCCAGCACGATCAGCGCACCGATCTTGCGGTCGCTCATCTCCGCACACGCCTTGCAGATCTCGCCGATCATCACCGTCGTTTCCTCGTTGTAGCGAATCTGGGCATTGCGGGCATGGATGCCGCTCAGTCCCTTGATCTTGCTGCGGCCGACCGCCTCGATGATATGACGGATCTCCGGCTGGAACACCACGATCAGCACCAAAATGACGTCCCGGAACAGCGCAGAAAACAGATAGCCCGTCGCCTGCATACCCAGTATGGTCACCAAAAAGTATACCACACCCAGCAGGACAAGCCCCTTGACCAGCTGTCCCGTGCGTGTTTCACGAATCAGCTTAATTACATTATAAATCAGGAACGCAACAAAGCAGATGTCCAGAAAGTCATTGAACCGGAAATCCGCAAAGACTGCGCCGATATTGGAAAAAGCGGATTGTAAAGTTTGTAAAATCGTCATCTATAGGAACCTCATTTCAACTCATTATTGTACCATAGAAATGAGCTTTTTTCAATTTAAAAGCTGTGAAGTTTACGAAGTGTTAATAAATCAGACACACGGCGTGTGCCGCAATCCCCTCTTCGGCGCCGCTGAAGCCCAGACCCTCCTCCGTGGTCGCCTTGACACTGACACACGATGCGGGAATATCCAGCGCATCGGCGATCTGTGCACGCATGGCGTCGATGTAGGGGCGAAGCTTCGGCTTCTGGGCAAGGACGGTGGCGTCCACATTGGCAATGCTGTAGCCGCTCTCCCGCACCCGCTGTGCGACCTGCCGCAGGAGCACACGGCTGTCCGCACCGGCATACTGCGGATCGCTGTCCGGGAACAAACACCCGATATCGCCCATTGCCGCCGCACCCAAAAGAGCGTCCGCAATGGCGTGCAGGAGAACATCGGCGTCCGAATGACCGAGAAGCCCCAGCGTGTGCGGAATTTCCACCCCGCCGAGAATCAGTTTTCTGCCCTGCACCAGACGGTGCACATCATATCCGTGACCGATACGGAACATAGGTCTCACCCTTTCATGGATTGGATTTCTGCCACTGCCGCTTTGTATTCCTCGTAGGTCGCAAAGGTGTTGAGCACCTGAAGCAAGGCGTTCTTGGAAAGGCGCTCGGGCAGGGCGAAGTATTGCAGCAGCAGCGCACGGTTCGCCTTGCTGTCGGCTGTGCCGCTGAAGCCGTCCGCATACAGGTCAGCGTGGGTGATCTGCCGCGAGGGCTCCGCAACACTGTCACACAGGACGCCCGCCTTTTCCAGCGCCCGGACGATCACCTCGGTCGGTACGCCCTCTACGCCAAGCTTTCCCTCTTTGGACGCTTCCGTTTTGCGCTTTTCCTTGCCGAAAATGTCGGGAATATAGGCGTGCTTTACCTGTTCGGGCGGGACACTGCCGCCGATAAAGGAACGAATTTTAAAGCCAGCAGAATCGCTGTCTGTTAAAATAAGGATGCCCCGCTTTTCCGCCAGTCTGCGGATCAGCTGCTGTTTTTCCTTATTCTTAAAGATGGAAAACCCGCCGGTTTCAATAATCAGCGCATCCAAAATGGAGGACAGCTTGATCTTGTCGTAGCGTCCCTCCACGATCACGGCTTGCTGAATACGGATCATAGGCTCAATATGCGGGCTGTCGGACGAGCATCAGCTCGGTGATGCACCGCTCCAAAAGCAAACGCGCATCCAGACCCGATCCTTTCAAGTTTCTGTCACAGTCGGCCAGAATTTCCAGACAGCGGCGAATGTCCTGCAAGGACAGCTTTGCGCCGTCCCTTGCCGCATTGCGCAGACGAAACTCCTTGCCCCTGTAGTTAAAGGCGGCTGTCACATCCTCCGTCCGGAAGCCGCTCAGGGTAGCAGTTTTGATGCGGTACATATCCACATAGCAGGCGATCAGCGCACCGAGTATCATCACCGGCTCCGCCTTTTGCCGCAAAAGCACCGATAAAATGGAAAACGCTTTCGCCGCATCGCCCGAGAAAATCGCCTTGGACAGGTCGAAAACCACGGCGTCCACCGTGCGCACGGCAACGGCGTCGATGTCCTGCCGAGTGATCTCTCCCTCTTTTTTGTATGCGCACAGTTTTTGCAGTTCCTGCAAAAGGTTAGTCAAATCGTCCCCTGTCAAGGTGAGCAGGTATGCGGCGTTCTCCGCACTGACCGTACAGCCACGCTTCTGCGCACCGCCGACGATCATTTTTATAAGCTCGCTTTTGCCCCGTTTATCCAGCGCCACCAAAGCCGCATAGGGGGAAATGTCCTTGATGAAGCTGCGCCACTTGGCGTTTTTCTTTGCATCGACACAGACCGTGTCCATCCACAGCACCACCGTGCAGGTGGGCGGAATATCTGAAAGAATCTGCATCAGCTTGTCCCGCTCATTTTGCGCAAGGGCATCCACGGGAACATCCTTAAGCAAAACGCAGGTGCGTGCGCTCATCATGGGAAACGCCTCCACCGCATCCGACAGCGCATCGAAGTCCAGGGACTTTCCCTCAAAGCGGTGAAAGTTGAAATCCCGCAGGGCGCTGTCCACTGCCATATCGCAGATGCGGCAGGCGTAGTAGTCCTTCAGGTATGCTTCGTCACCGTAGATCATATAAAGACAGGCAAAGTCCTTATCCTTGATCTGTTTTTTCAGATCTCTTTCTGTGATCTCAGGCAAGTTCGGCACTCCTTTCTATATGAATCAAGCCTTCACGGCTGACCGTCAGTTGTATGTCCCCTCTCCCTGCCGTCAATAGAATGTTCTCCGCCCTCGGCAAAACGACACTGCGAGCTGCATCGCAGGAAACAATCGTCAAGCCGAAGTCATCTGCGGAAAGCCCCAGCGGCAGATCGTTTCGGGTAAATAGTATATCGGAGGAAAGTCGGGTCAGAGGCTGTTTTTGCACCTGCGCACCGGGTGCGAAGAGCAAAAGCATACTCCTGCCGTACATCGTCAGACGCACGGCGGACGCATCTTTTTCGTAAAAATAGTCCAGCTGCACACGACCGACCGTTTCCCGGCAGGTCGTTGTCACAACGGGGTCTGCGTCCAAAAACAGCGGTAAAGTCTGCACCGCACGCTGCGGCACAATCACCTTCGCCGTGGGGATTTTGCGGACAACAGAAACCGCATCCGCACTTTCCGTTGCCTGTAGGCAAGGGAGCAAAAACAGCTGCAAATCGTCCGTATACTGCCGCAAACGATAGGCGTTCGCCGAACCGATCAGTGCCGTTTCGCCATCGCTTTGCACCAAAACGGACGTGGCGTTTCCTGCATCCAGAACGGTAATGCGCACATTGCCGTTTTCGCTGTACAGACAATATGCCCCGGACAGTACCAGCGACGCCGCTGCCACCGAGGCGGTCAGCATCAGCTTGCGCCGTTTCGGCATAGTCAGCAAAAGGGACACGGCAAGCAGCACGAGCACGCCTGCGATCCAAATCCCTGCCGCATCGAACGGTGTTTCCATAGAGGAAAACCGAAGCCCGCCGAAAAAGTCGGAGACAGCGACACAGTATTTGCTCAGCAGTCCGGCGATCAGAAAAACTGCCTTTTGCAAAAACAACAGCGGGTGCCATGCGGAAAACAGAACACCCAGTGCCGCCAGAATCATTGCGCATTCTGCCGCCGGTAAAATACAGGCGTTCACCAAAGGCGCAACCAGCGAAACACTGCCGAACAGGAGCAGGGAAACGGGCAGCGTCACAAGTCCCACCGCAGAGGAAATCAGCATCGCAGAAACAACGATCCGCAAAAGACCAAACCGAAGCTTCTTTTCACATCTGTCCATAACCGGAGCAATGATCAAAATTGATAATAAGCCCAACACGGACAGCAGCAGTCCCACATCGCTCGCACACATCGGATCTGCCAGACAGAGAAGCAGCACGGACAAACCCAGAGAGTTGAGCGCATCCGCCCGGCGAAAGAAGCACCGTCCCAACAGCATCACAAGCAGCATGATCGCCGCACGAATCGTAGGCTTGGCACACCCTGTAACCAGCGTAAAAAACAGCACCAATACACCCGCCGACACCGAGGACATGACCCTCGGCACCTTTCGCTTCTCCAAAAACTTCAGCAGTGCCAGAGAAAAAACAGAGAGATGAAACCCCGATACGCTGAACAGATGCAGGATGCCGCTATTGCGCATACGCACATAGTGTTCGGTCGGGATGTCGTCGCTATTGCCCGTGAGCATGGCGCACAGTACAGCGCCCGTTGTTCCGGGAAGCGCCCTCGACAGCGTTTGTACGACGTACTGACGAATGCCGAGCATACGGGATCGAAGTGTTTCTTTGTGGGGGATGATTTGCAGCCCGTCACGAACATAGGCACTCGCTGTCGAACCGACACGAATCGTACTGCGAAACGCCAGCAGATCCGAAAGATTGGCGGAGTTGTCCTCACAGTACACGTTCATCGGGAACGACATCGGTCTGCCGTCCACTGAATCCGTCTTAACTATATAAATAGTATAGGCATCGGTATACTTTGGCAGATCGGTCATGTGCGCTGCGATAGTCACAGTCTGTCCGTCTAATTCTTGCAGCGGTTTGACCGAGGTTTCCGCTGCCGTGATAAACGAAACGCACGAAGCCAAAACCGCAGCAAAGGAACAGGGAAACACAATCGTTTTGCGCAGTTTTTTCACAGACAGTGAAACAACAGTCAGCACTGCAAATACGCCGGCGCATACGATTGCCACACCCTCGCCTGTATTGCCAAACGTCCAAAGGGCAGTAAGGAAGGTGAGCCCGATGACCGCAAACGGTCGTGCCATGGCAGACCCTCCTTACACGAAAAAGTCGATCAGCCCGGAGGCCAAGTGAAATCTCTGCCGCCCAGCAGATGGAAGTGCAGATGCTTGACGGACTGTCCCGCACTGTCGCCGCAGTTGGTGACAACACGGAAGCCGTCCTTCAGTCCCGCTTCTGCGGCAAGCTTTGCCGCAACTTCAAAAATGTGCGCCACGACTGCACTGTTTTCCGCCGTGATCTGCGCCGCAGAGGGGATGTGCGCTTTGGGAATAATCAAAATGTGTACGGGTGCCTGAGGATCAATGTCATAGAAAGCGTAGACCTGCTCGTCCTCGTACACCTTTTTGGACGGGATCTCGCCTGCAATGATCTTGCAAAACAGACAATCCATTGAAAGCAGCCTCCTTTTTTATTTCAGCATACCTGCCACGATCTCTGCCGCCGCAGCGATCGCATCCGGCAGTTTTTCAGCAATCTTAGCACCGGCCATGGCACTGTCGGGCTTACCGCCGCCTGCACCGCCGGCAACCTTTGCCGCTTCACGCACAAGAGTGCCTGCATGGGCGCCGGCTTTGACCGCATCCTTGCCGCAGGCCGCCGCAAGACTGACCGTGCCTTTATCGTTTAAACCGCCGACAAGGACAACCACGTCCTCGCCCTTTGCCTTGGCGCTGTCGCACATGGCACGCAGGGAATCCGCCGTCACCGTGCCATCCAGCGCCGCCGCAAACAGACGGACTGCGCCGATCTGCTTCGCCTCGCCGAAAGCACTGCCCGCCTTGAGTGCGGACAACTCGGCGGAAAGCTTTTCGATCTCTTTTTCCTTGCTCTTCAGCTCACTCATCAGCGCCGCAGCTCTGCGATCCAACTCGGCAGGATTGCCCACCTTCATGGTCGCCGCTGTACGGTGGATCAGGTCGATATTGTCATGCAGATAGGAAAGTACGCCTGTACCGGTCACGCCCTCGATACGGCGCACCCCGGCGGCAACGGAGGACTCGGAAACGATCTTGAACAGACCCAGCGAGGCGGTATTGTCCACATGGGAGCCGCCGCAAAGCTCGATGCTGAATTTGTCCGCATCGGTCACATCGCCCGTGCAGACGACACGCACCACATCGCCGTACTTCTCCCCGAACAGCGCCATGGCGCCGATCTTTTTTGCCTCGTCAATGGGCATCTCGGTCTTGCTGACCTTCTCACCCTTAAGAATCTCGGCGTTGACCATTGCCTCCACTTCGGCGATCTGCTCTGCCGTCATGGCGGAGAAATGGGTGAAGTCGAAGCGCACGGCGTGTTCATTGACCAGCTGTCCCGCCTGCTCCACATGGGTACCCAGCACCTTGCGCAGGGCGGCTTGCAGCAGGTGCGCCGCCGTATGGTTGCGCATGATCGCCTGCTTGCGGGCACTGTCCGCCGCCGTCTGCACGGCACTGCCTGCAGCGATCCCATCGCCCGAGGTCACCTTGCCGGTGTGCAGATACACGCCGTCGTTGGTCTTGGTGCAGGCGGTCACGGTGAATACCGCATCTGCCGTGCGGATGGTACCGATGTCGCCGACCTGTCCGCCGCCCTCTGCGTAGAAAGCGGTGCGGTCAAGCACCAGTGTAGCCTCTGCGCCGTTCTCGGCATATTCCACACGTTCGCCGTCGGCAATAATGGTGAGCACCTCACCCTCGGCGTCAAAGGCATTCTCCCCGGCATAGATGGTTTTCGGCAGACCCTTGGTCACCACGCCGGCATTCTTCCACGCCTCTGCGCCGGCATCCTTGCGAGCGGCACGGGAACGGGCTCTCTGCTGGGCGACAAGGGCGTTGAACGCTTCCTCATCCACGGACATATTTTTTTCGTCCAGAATTTCCTTGGTCAGGTCGATGGGAAAGCCGAAAGTATCGGACAGACGGAACGCATCCTCGCCGGAAAGCACGGTACCGTCCGCATTTTCGATCATCTGGGACAGCAGCTGGAGACCGGCGTCGATGGTCTTGGAGAAGGATTCCTCCTCGTTGCGAATGACGTTGATGATGAACTCCCGTTTTTCCACAAGGTTCGGGTAGGCGGTTTCGTTTTCATGAATGACCGTCTCACAAACCTCGGACAGGAACGGACGGTCGATGCCCAAAAGCCGTCCGTGGCGGGCGGCACGGCGCAGAAGGCGGCGCAGGACATAGCCCCTGCCCTCGTTGGAGGGCATCACGCCGTCGCCGATCATGAAGGTCGTACTGCGGATATGGTCGGTGATGACACGCAGAGATACGTCATTCTTTTCGTTGTCGTGGTACTGCACACCGGCGATGCGCATGATGTGCTTCATAATGTTCTGCACCGTATCGACCTCGAACAGATTGTCCACGTCCTGTGCGATACACGCCAGACGCTCCAGTCCCATACCGGTGTCGATGTTGCAGTTTTTCAGTCTTGTATAGTTGTTGTTGCCGTCGTTTTCAAACTGGGTGAATACCAGATTCCAAAACTCCACATAGCGGTCGCAGTCACAGCCGACCTTGCAGTCGGGAGAGCCGCAGCCGTACTTTTCGC
>JAQXLO010000018.1 GCA_029012165.1 Oscillospiraceae bacterium
TGGGAGTGCCGCAACTGCGGGCACATCGTCGTCGGCACTGCCGCCCCGGAGGTCTGCCCCGTGTGCAAATACCCTCAGGCATTCTTTGAGGTACACAGCGAAAATTATTGAGTCGTTTTTCCAATGTTTTTTCTCGCTTGACAAAATCCGAGATTCTCGGTATGATAGAACCGTACCCTGCGGTACAGATCAAAACAGACAGTTATGGAGGTTCCCATGAAACAGATTTTTGCGCTCCTGACAGCGCTGCTGCTCGTCCTGTCCTTCGCCGCCTGCGGCACAGACACAGCACCGACCACCACCGACGCACCCACCACCGAACCGGTGCAGTCCACTGCCGCCGGGAATGCGGCGTCCGATGTTTCCCCCGTACAGATGCTTTGGGCTGATTTTCAGCAGAAGTACACCGAGGACAAGTCCGCAGAGGCGCTGGCCAACGATGTCATCACCAACGAAGCCATCCCCTATATGTGCGGCGTATTGCCCGTGGAGGAGGGACTGCTCAGCGGCTTCGGCAACACGGAGATCACCGGCTTTTCCGAGGGCGCCCAGTTTGCGCCCATGATCGGCTCCATCCCCTTCGTCGGCTACATCTTCAAGGTGGACGGCGATGTGAACGCCTTTATGGACACGCTGCGTGCCAACGCAGATCTTCGCTGGAATATCTGCACGGAAGCGGATGAAATGCTTTGTGAGGCGGTGGGCAACACCGTTTTCTTCCTCATGGCGCCTGCTTCCTTCGCAAACTGATTCACAAATTTTTCGGCGGGTGTGGCACAGGAATACCACACCCGCTTTTCCTGTCTGAAGGGAGGTGACGTTTTTGCTGTTTTCCGGCATCCCGTTTCTCTATTTCTTCTTGCCCCTCACGGTTCTGCTCTACGCCATTGCGCCCCGAAAATGCAAAAACGCCGTCCTGCTTCTCGCCAGCATGGTGTTCTATGCATGGGGAGAAAAACGGCTGGTTTTTCTCTTTGCGGCGACCATATTCATGGGCTGGCTCTTGGGCTTTCCCATCGAAAAGTTTCGTGGCAGGGCGCTCGGAAAAGTCTTTTTATGGCTGTCGGTTCTGCTCGATTTGGGACTGCTGTGTTACTTTAAGTACGCCGACTTTTTCATCGCAAACTTCAATGCCGCCTTCTCCCTGTCCGTCCCGCTCCTGCACATCGCACTGCCCATCGGCATCAGCTTCTATGTGTTCCAGATTCTCAGCTACACCATCGACGTCTATCGCGGCAGTGTGCCGGCACAGAAAAACCTGATCAACTTTGCCGCCTATGTTTCCCTGTTTCCCCAGCTGATCGCCGGCCCCATCGTGCGTTACGCCGACGTGGCTGACCAGCTGCAAAACCGCAGCCATTCCCTTGAGGGCGCCGCAATCGGCTTGCGCCGCTTCCTGCTGGGGCTTGGCAAAAAAGTGCTGCTTGCCAACGTACTGGGGGAAGTGTGCACCGATTTTCGCAGGAGCACGGACGGCAGTGTGCTGTTCCTCTGGCTGTATGCCGTGTGCTTCATGATGCAGGTCTACTTCGACTTCTCCGGCTACAGCGACATGGCCATCGGTCTGGGGAAGCTGTTCGGCTTCCGATTTCCCGAAAACTTCAACTACCCCTACATCTCCCGCAGCATTACGGAGTTTTGGCGGCGCTGGCACATCTCCCTGGGCAGCTGGTTTCGGGACTATGTGTACATCCCCTTGGGCGGCAACCGGCGGGGCATCGCACGACAGCTTTGGAACATCCTCATCGTGTGGATGCTGACCGGTCTTTGGCACGGCGCCGCATGGAATTTCGTGCTGTGGGGACTGTATTTTGCCGTTCTTTTGGTGATCGAAAAGCTGGGGTTCAAGAAAGTTTTGGACAGACACAAGGCGCTGGGACACGTTTACGTCCTGTTTGCGGTACTTCTCGGCTTTGTCCTCTTTAATGCCGCCGACCTTGCACAGGCAGGACAGGATATCCTTGGGCTGTTCTCCTTCGGACGACTGCCGCTTGTCTCCACCGAGGCGCTGTATGCCCTGCGCTCCAACGGCGTTGTTCTGCTGCTTGCCATCCTCGGCGCCACACCTGTGCCGAAAAAGCTTGCCGCAAAGCTGTCCGAATCCAAGCACGGCGGCAGGGTGTTTTCCGTTCTGGAACCCATCGCTCTGACGGCGCTGTTGTTGGTCGTCACCGCCTATCTTGTGGACGGGTCGTTTAATCCGTTCCTCTATTTCCGCTTTTAAGGAGGTGCGGCTGTGAAAAAAACGCAAAGCATTGCCCTGCTCTCTTTGGCGTCCCTTGTGATCTTCGGCTTTTTTGCCGCATTTCTTTTCCGCACACCGGGCGACTACTCCGATGCGGAACGCCGTGCGCTTGCCCAAATGCCCGCTTTCGACACCGAAGCTTTGGCCAGCGGTCGGTTCATGGAAAAATTCGAGCAGTACAGCCTCGACCAGTTTCCCCTGCGTGAGAAAATGCGCACGCTGAAAGCGCTGAGCGTGCGGTATCTTTTCCGGCAAAAGGATGACCACGGGCTGTACACTACGGACGGGCATCTGTGCAAGCTGGAATACCCCCTGAGCGATCAAAAGGTTTCCCTTTCCACGCAGAAGCTGCGGGAGGTTTACGAAGCGTATCTGCGGGACAGCGAATGCAAAATCTACCTTTCCGTTGTTCCCGACAAGAACTACTTTCTTGCGCCCAAGATGGGATACCCTGCCATGGACTACGAAGCCCTTGTGCAAAAGGTACAAAGGGATTTGGATTTTGCGGCATATATCGACATCTTCGGCACCCTGTCGGCGGAGAATTACTACAAGACCGACCCGCACTGGAAACAGGAAACACTTCTGCCCACGGCGCAGTACCTTGCCGCCGGACTGGGTGTGCGCATCTCCACGCAGTACACGCAAAACACGCTGGACATCCCGTTCTACGGCGTCTATGTGGGGCAGTCGGCTCTGCCGTGCAAACCCGACACCATCCGCTACCTGACAAGCGATATCCTCGACGGCTGCACGGTAACAGATTACGACGCCGGCAAGGCGAAGCCCGGCGTGCTGTACGACCGAGAGAAAGCCTCCGGGAAGGATCCCTATGAACTGTTCCTGATGGGCGCAAATCCTCTGATCACCGTGGAAAACCCGAATGCGGACGGCGACAGAGAACTGATCCTTTTCCGGGACTCTTTCGGCAGCAGTCTCGCGCCCCTTTTGGTTTCGGGCTACAGCAAGATCACGCTGGTGGATCTGCGGTACATCCGCAGTGCGCTGCTCGGCAGCTTCATAGACTTTCAGGCGCAGGACGTGCTGCTGCTGTACAGCACCACCATTTTCAACAACAATATTTCCATGTAAAAGAAAACAGATGGGTCACCGGTACATCGTGATCCATCTGTTTTGTATAAAAAGCATTCAGGCATAGTTTTGCCAAGCATACGCATACTGATCGTAAACAGGGAGTCGGCGGCGACAGGTTCAAGAAAACCGACATCTTTTGTTTTGCCTTAGAGCCATTACAGGAAAAAGAGCAGATGTTTTTGAAATTTGCGAAGTCAACAAAGAGTCCGAGTTCTACGAAAACGTGATGAGAGAAGGGCATAGAATCGCATGAAGAAAGACGAATCCAAACACCCGTCTCCCTGAATCCGTTTGCACTTCTCACCGCCAGGCAAAACGCTTGGCGGTGTTTTTTTGACTGCTGTGCGCAGAAAATCAAAGCTCTTTCTCAGTTTTTGAAGCTGTGGATGGGGGCAGGGATTCTGCCGCCACGGTTGACGAAATCGGCACAGGACACGGTGCGCACAGGCATGATGGGTGCATAGCCCAGCAATCCGCCGAACTCCACCGTTTCGCCCACGCCCTTGCCGATGACGGGGATAATACGCACGGCGGTGGTCTTGGCGTTGATCATGCCGATGGCGGCTTCGTCTGCGATGATGCCGGAAATGGTGGTCGCCTCGGTGTCGCCGGGAATGGCAATCATGTCCAGTCCCACCGAGCACACGCAGGTCATGGCCTCCAGCTTTTCAATGGTCAGCGCACCGCAGTTGACGGCGTCGATCATGCCCTGATCCTCGCTGACAGGAATGAACGCACCGCTCAAGCCCCCCACATAGGAGGACGCCATCACACCGCCCTTTTTTACCTGATCGTTGAGCAGTGCCAGCGCCGCCGTGGTTCCGGGACCGCCAACGGATTCCAGACCCATTTCCATCAAAATCTCCGCCACACTGTCCCCGATCGCCGGGGTGGGCGCAAGGGAAAGATCCACAATGCCGAAGGGCACGCCCAGCTGTTTTGCCGCTTCGCGGGCAACCAGCTGACCCACACGGGTGACCTTGAACGCCGTCTTTTTGATGGTCTCGCACAGCACTTCAAAGCTCTCACCCTTGATTTTTTCCAGTGCCGTCTTGACGACGCCGGGGCCGCTGACGCCTACGTTCACCACGGCATCCCCCTCGGAAACACCATGGAATGCACCTGCCATGAACGGGTTGTCGTCGGGCGCATTGCACAGCACCACCAGCTTCGCACAGCCGAGGGAATCCCTGTCGGCGGTGCGCTGCGCCGTCTTTTTGACGATCTCACCCATCAGCTTTACGCCGTCCATGTCGATGCCCGTTTTGGTGGAGCCGATATTGACGGAGCTGCACACACGTTCCGTCACCGCCAGCGCCTCGGGGATGGAGAGCATCAGGTTGCGGTCGGCGGTGGTCATGCCCTTGGAAATCACGGCGGAATAGCCGCCGATAAAGTTGATGCCCAGCGTTTGCGCCGCTCTGTCCAAGGTTTGGGCGATGGTCACAAAGTCCTCCGGCGTCTTGCACGCACAGCCGCCCACCATGGCGATGGGGGTGACGGAAATGCGCTTGTTGACGATGGGGATGCCGTACATCTTTTCAATGTTCTGCCCCACTGCCACTAAGTTTCCGGCATAAGAGATCAGCTTGTTATAGATCTTTTCGTTCAGCTTCGCAAGGTCGCTGTCGCAGCAGTCCAAAAGGCTGATGCCCAAGGTGATCGTCCGCACATCCAGATTTTCCTTGCGGATCATGTCGTTGGTTTCGAGTACTTCTCTATGGTCGATCATACTGTTCCCCCTCAGATGCGGTGCATCTTTTCAAAGATCTCTTCGCTCTGGCAGTGGACGACCACACCCCTGCCCTCGCCGACAGCGCTCAGCTCATCGGCCATGTCGGAGAACTGCTTGGAAAAGTTGCTGATATCCACGACCATCATCATGTTGAAATAGCCGTCCACGATGGTCTGGGAGATGTCCAGAATGTTGACCTTATTCTCCGCCAAAT
Source organism: Oscillospiraceae bacterium (assembly GCA_029012165.1). Taxonomy (GTDB): domain Bacteria; phylum Bacillota; class Clostridia; order Oscillospirales; family Acutalibacteraceae; genus UBA1425. The sequence goes on from JAQXLO010000018.1 coordinate 5,290, forward strand.
ATGTACAAATGGCGGCGATAATGCCGACGGTGTCCTTGCCGACAACGGTGATAATTGCTTTTTTCATAATCGGTTTCCTTTCTTTATTTCAATGTGACGATGGTTACGCCGTCTTCTCCCTCGCCGTACATACCGGGTCGGCTTGTCTTGACGTAGGGAGATTTTTTCAAATACTGCCGCACCGCTGTGCGCAGGGCACCGGTGCCCTTGCCGTGCACCACGGTGAAGTCCGTCACGCCGGAGCGCAGGGCATGGTCGATAAAGCGATCCAGTTCGATCAGGCAGTCGTCCACCAGCATCCCCCGCAAATCAAGGCGGGTTTCCGCCGCAAGGTTCAGCGGCCGTTCTCCCGTACCTGTCGGCACTCTGCGACCGCCCTTCTTGTCCTGCTTCGGCTGTTCGGTCACCAAGCGCAGTTCCGAAAGCTTGATGCGCATCTTGGCGGTGCCTGCCATGACCTCCACATTGCCGTTTCTGTCCGGCAAGGACAGCACCTTCGCCTGCTTGCCGAGGGAAGCGATCAACACATCGTCCCCCACCTGCAAGGCTCTGGGCAGTGTGTACGGCTCGTCGGGGTCGCAGAGACTGACCACCGGGTCTGCCGCCGCATCTATGGCGTCGATACCCCTGCGGACAGTGCGCCGTGCCCGGCGGGCAAGCTCGGCGGCGTCCTGCGCCTTGTCCCGCTCCTTGCGCAGCTTTTCCAACTCCATCAGCAATGCGTTCGCCTCTCTGCGTGCCTGCTCGGTGATGCGCAGCGCCTGAGACTTGGCATTGTCCAGCTCCTTTTGCCGCAGTGCCAGCGCTTCCTCCCGGATTCGCTTAGCTTCCCGCAGGGCGGCATCCGCATCCCGGGAGATCGCCTCGGCATTTTCCCGCTCCTTTTCCATGTTCAAGCGGCTGAGTTCCAATTTGTCCACCACATCCTCAAAGCGGATGCTGGCATCGTCCACCAGTTCCCGTGCCCGATCCACAACCTCCTTGCGCATCCCGAGTCGTTCGGAGATGGCAAAGGCGTTGGAGCGTCCCGGTACGCCGATCAACAGGCGGTAGGTGGGGCGCAGGGTGCGCACGTCAAATTCGCAGCAGCCGTTTTCCACGCCCGGCGTCTGCAAGGCGTAGGCTTTCAACTCCGCATAGTGGGTGGTCGCCGCAATGCGTGCGCCCTTGGACGCCAGATTTTCCAGCACCGCCATCGCCAGCGCCGCACCCTCCACCGGGTCGGTGCCGGCGCCCAGCTCGTCAATAAGCACCAAACTGCGCTCGTCCGTGCGCTCCAAAATGTCGATGATATTCGTCATGTGTGCCGAAAAGGTGGACAGGGACTGCTCAATGGACTGCTCGTCGCCGATGTCCGAGAGCACCTCATGGAAGGTGGAGACACGGCTCTGATCCCGCACGGGGAGCATCAGACCGCACATGGCCATCAGGGAAAGCAGACCCAGCGTTTTGATGGAGACCGTTTTGCCGCCTGTATTGGGTCCCGTGATGACCAGGGTCGTAAATTCTTCGCCCAGCCGGATATCCACGGGCACAACCTTTTTGGGGTCAATGAGCGGATGGCGTGCCGCACGCAAGTCCACAATGCCCTTGTCGTTGATCTGCGGTACAGTTGCCTTCATACTGTATGCCAGCTGTGCCTTGGCGAAGATCACATTCAGCTCCACCGCACAGGCATAGCTGTTTTCGATGCTCTCACAGAAGCCGCCTGCCGTGACGGACAGCTCCAAAAGGATGCGGTCGATCTCGTCCCGTTCCGCACTTTGCAAAACTTTAATCTCGTTGTTGGCGGAAACCACAGCCATAGGTTCGATAAACACCGTTGCGCCGCTGGAGGACGTATCGTGGACAAGTCCGGGCACCTCCGCACGGTGCTCGCTCTTGACGGGCACCACATAGCGCCCGTTGCGCATGGTGATAATATTTTCCTGCAAATATTTGGAATAGGCGCTGGAACGGGTCATTTTTTCCAGCTGTTCACGAATCTTAGACTCCTGCGCCCGGATTTTGCGGCGGATGGAGGCAAGCTCAGGGGAAGCGTTGTCCGCCATTTCCTCCTCGGACAGGATGGCGCCGAAGATGGCGTCCTCCAAATATTTATTGGGGGTCAGTGCCCCGAACAGCGTGTCCAGAACGGTTTCCACGCCGGCATTGGCGTCTCGCCACCCGGAAAGTCCCCGAATGGTGCGCAGTACCGAGGCGATGTCCAGCAGTTCACGCATATTCAGCACACTGCCCGCCTGTGCACGGCGAAGGGCGTTGTTTACGTTGCGCAGCCCGCCGAAGGACGGACCGCCAAACCGTGCCAACAGCATATGGGCGTCCCGTGTCTGGTTCATCAGCGCCTGCGCCAGCGCCGGATCCGATTCGGGCCGCAGCTGCAGGGCAAGCTCCCGTGCATCGGGACACGCCGTAAACTCGGCCAGACGCAAGAGCACCTTGTCCAGCTCCAGCGAGAGAAAGTGTTTGTTCATGCGGTTCACCCTTTCCAAGTCAGGATAGTCTCAAAACACTCTTGTAAAACTGCAGTGTTTTGAAGGAATGGTTCAAATGGGTATGCATATACCCTTCCGTGATTGCGGACAACCTGCCCAGTCCCTCGTCGGAAAGGGTAAAGGAAAAAATCTTTTTGGCATCTGCAAAGCAGATGTGGCGCATGGCGGCCAGCACACCGGGCGTCAGCCTTTGTCCGCTCTGTCCGCAGTGACTGCAATACAGACAGCCGTTTTTGGCATCAAAATACATCTCTTCGTCTATGTACTGCCCGCACTGTGTGCAGGCAACCAAATCGGGCATATAGCCGGAAATGCTCATCAGCCGCAGTTCCGTCACCGCCTTCAAAAACGGCTGGGGACGCTTGCCCGCCGCCAGCAGATACAGCGCATTCAAAAGAAGCGTCAGATACTCCTCAGCGGGCAGCTCCTGCGGTGCCAGCTCTCCCGCCAGCTCGCAGAAATACTGCGCCAGCGACAGCCGCTCAATGTCCGAGCGCAGGGCAAAAAAGACTTCCATCGGCTGTGCCTCGGTGACGACATAGGCGTCCCGGTTTCGGGTAATGGAAAACTTCGAGTAGGCAAAGATCTGTGTGCCGCTCTGCTTTTCGCTCTTGACGGATCTGGCGCCCCGCACAAAGGCGTGCAGTACGCCGTAATCCCGTGTCAGAAGCTTGACAGCACGATCACTCTCGCCCGTCCCCTTCTCCCGGATCACGATGCCGTCCGTGTTCAGATTCATTTGCTTCCTCCGTGGCCAGCGGTTCCAGCGCCAGTTCCTGCTGAATGGATTCCCGATAGCGCAGATAGTCCTTGATCCGGCCGCTTTCTAAAAATTTGTTCCAAAGATCGTCTGTTTTCATACTGCCCTCCGAAAATGTGATCTACCGTTACTGTTCCCGTTTTCGGAGCGGTTATGTGTTTTTACGATGGGCGTCTTAGGACAAACCGCACAATCGGGATGTGCGGATTGCGAAGTAAGATTATTCGTCAGGTTGTACAGGAAGACCGCCGACTTGATGACGCAAGTCAAGTTTTTTGCGCAAGCTGACGGGATAAGATGCAAGCAAGGCGTGTACCGCAATTTGTGCGGTATTGCCTTAATAAAACAGACGGAAATCCGTAAAGACCCAGCGGTTGCCCACCGCCCTGTATGCGTAGGTGTATTCCTCGGTGCCGACCACCCTGCGGTACTCCTCGGCGCCGGTATCAAGGTCGATGATCTCCACCTGCACCTTGCACAGAATGCTGGTGCTGTTTTCCGTTTCAACCGTCAGGGTATAGTCCCCCTTGGTGATGTCGGCGCCCCGTGCGCCATCGAGACTATACAGCTCGCCGTTGATGTCTCGGTACGGGATATTCTCGCCGTCCCCGCGAAACAGTGCGTCTCCGATCTCGGCGGAGAACAGGTCATAGACGATGGTGCGCAGGGTCTGGAAATCGGGCACTTCCTCGCTGACGACACGGTAATAGGTCTTGCCGTCCACCACATATGACCGGGACGTATCCACCTCCAAACTGCACAAATCGAACCACCCGTACACCTCCAGCGCTTTTTCAAAGCGGTTGCGCACCGTGGCTTCATCCGGCACGGGCAGGACAAGCTGCGCAGAGGTTTCCGACGCATCCGCTGCGTCGGGGATGCCGATTCGGCTGTTCGTACAGCCGGTCAGCAGACAGAGTGCCAAAAGAAGAGGCAAAACCTTTTTCATTGCTTTGCCTCCAGTCCGAAATTGCGAATCAAGCCCTCCCGGTTGCGCCAGTCATCCTTGACCTTGACCCAGCACTGCAAATTGACACGACAGCAAAGGAAACGCTCCATGTCCTCTCTGGCTCTGGTGGAGATGCGCTTGAGCATGGCGCCCTGCTTTCCGATGATGATGCCCTTGTGGCTCTCCTTTTCGCAGTAGATCACCGCCTCGATATCCACAAGGTCGCCGGTCTCCCGCTCACGCATTTTCTCGATGCTGACCGCCGTGCCGTGGGGAATCTCCTTGTCCAAAAGGCGCAGCATCTTTTCCCGCAGGATCTCCGAGACGATCACACGCTCCGGCTGATCGGTCAGGGTATCCTCGGGGAAGAAGTGCACGGACGGCTGTGCCAGCGCCTCCAATTCCTCCAAAAGCGCAGGGAAGTTCCCCCCCGTTTTGGCGGACAGCGGTACTACGGCGGCAAAGTCATACCTGCCGGAAATGTCCAGAATCCGTGCCATCAGCGCATCCTTTTCGGGGACGGTGTCCACCTTGTTGATGGCAAGGATGACCGGCATTTTCTCTCTCTTGAACCGCTCGATCAGCTCCAATTCCTTTTCCCGCAGTTCGCCGCTCGGCTCCACCACGAACAGGCAGGCGTCCACGTCGGCGATGCTGTCGCTGACGGCCTTGACCATGTTTTCCCCCAGCTTCGTGCGGGGCTTGTGAAAGCCCGGCGTGTCCGTAAAGACAAGCTGTGTGTCCCCCCTTGTGAGGATCCCCGTGATGCGGGTGCGGGTCGTCTGCGGCTTTTCGGAGACGATGGCGATCTTTTGCCCGAGCAGACGGTTCAATATGGACGACTTGCCCACATTCGGGCAGCCGACAATGGCGATAAAGGCGGTTTTAGTCATGGGAAGAATCCTTTCTCTCTCTTTTTCCGAAACCGAAAATAAACCAAAATGCGGCGATCAGGGATGCGGCAAAAATCGCAAACACGGCGGGATGCGTCCTGTAGTACACATACATTGCCCGAAACGCCTCCGGCTGCCAAAGCACGGCAACGCCTACTCCTACCGCAAACAAGGCACTGACCAGCACGGCGCCTGCGGCGGCGTCCTTGGCGATCTTGCAGTAGAGGTTTTTGCGCTGTTCCACCAAGTCCACCACGCTTTCCACCGCCGTATTGACCAGCTCCCCCGCCATGACCATGGCGCACGACAGCAGCAAAAGTGCCATCTGTGTGCGTGTCACGGTAAAAAAGTCGTGGCACAGCAGGATGCCGAACATATACAGCATCACCACCGTATGTATGCGCATATTCCGCTGGGTACGGATGGTTTGGGCGATGCCGCAGAAGGCATAGCCGAAGCTTTTAAGCAAGTCTTTCATCTCTCACGCCTCGTCATCCATGTAGTAGCTGCCGTTGCGCTTGAGCCCGAGCTGCGTGAGCACCGCTTCCTCCTTTTCCCGCATACGCACCAGCTCCAGCCCGCCCGCTTCGTGGTCATAGCCCAGAAGGTGCAGCATGGAATGCACTGTCAGGAAACCGATCTCCCGGTTCAGGGAATGCCCGTACAGCTTCGCCTGTCCCACGGCGTGCTGCATGGAGATCACGATGTCGCCCAGCATCTGTGCACCGGTGTCGTTGTTGACGTCGTATACACCGTCGATGCCCAACGGGAAGGACAGGACATCCGTGCTTCTGTCGATATTGCGGTACTGTTTGTTCAGCGCACGGATCTGCTCGTCGTTGACAAAGGTCACGCTGATCTCTGCGGCGCCGGAAAAGTGTTCATTGACCAGCACGGCATTGCAGCAGCGGCGCACCAGCATCCGCACGCCGGTGGGTATTTTCACATCCTTTTGTTCGTTGGAAATAATCACTTTCACCTTGTTCATTTTCTCTTTCTGTCCTCCTCACTTTTTTCATAGGCTTTGATAATATCCTGCACAAGCTTGTGGCGCACAACGTCTTTTTCGTTGAAGCGCACCGTCTCGATATCCTCCACATTTTTCAGCACCTTGATCGCATCCACAAGACCGGAACGTTTGCCGTCCGGCAGGTCGATCTGGGTGATGTCTCCCGTGACGACCATCTTGGAGTTGAAGCCCAGCCGTGTCAAAAACATTTTCATCTGCTCGGCGGTAGTGTTCTGCGCCTCGTCCAAAATGATGAAGCTGTCGTCCAGCGTGCGTCCGCGCATATACGCCAGCGGCGCCACCTCGATACTGCCTCGCTCCTGCTGTTTCTGAAAATTGTCCGCACCGAGCATATCAAACAGCGCATCGTACAGCGGGCGCAGATAAGGGTCCACTTTTTGCTGCAGATCCCCCGGCAGGAATCCCAGCTTCTCCCCTGCCTCCACGGCGGGACGGGTCAGGATGATGCGGTTGATCTCCTTGGCACGGAACGCCGTCACCGCCATTGCCACCGCAAGATACGTCTTTCCCGTACCGGCAGGACCAACGCCGATGGTCACGGTGTTCTCCTTGATCGCTTCCACATATTTCTTTTGCCCGAGGGTCTTGGGCTTGACAGGCTTCCCCTTGGAGGTGATGCAAATACAGCCGGACGTCATGCTCTCGAGCTTATCCTCCTTGCCGTCCTCCACAAGGGACAGCACATAGCGCACGTTCTGCCCGCTGAGCTCCTCGCCCTTGTTGATCAGTGTCAGAAGTCCGTTGATCGCCCGCACCGCCTTGGACACGTTTTCCGCATCGCCCGTCACCTTCAGTTCCGAGCCGCGGCTGATCACCTCCACGGAAAACGCCTTCTCCACCTGTCGGATATTCTCGTCAAAGCTGCCGAACAGACCCACGGCCTGCTCCATGCGTTCAAAGCTGATGACTTGTTCAAACATTGTATTCGCCTCACTTTTCCAAAGGAAGTCCAGTATAAATATCGTATTTTGGACATTATACCATATATAGAGAAAAAAAGCACCTGTAAAATGAAATTTTTTTGAGAATCTTTACTATTTTTTCATGCACTTTTTTGTATAAATTGCCATCTGCTTTTTTCCTGTTGAAAAATATGTCGAGCTATGCTATAATAATGCGGAATAAAAACAGAGGAGTCTTTTTATGGGTTTTGATACCATGCAGGAGCGCCGTGCTTTGGAAAAGCAGCTGGAAGAAAAAAAGAAACAGCTTCGCAAAAAAAAGGCGCACGACGATTGGCTGGCGGATTCCGTCTGCCCGAATCTGTACAAGAAATATTCCCGCAAAGAAATAGACAATTCTCTGGTGGTCTTTGCCTCCGATAAATCCGAATCCCTGCCGTCCGGAATGCGCTCGCTGTTTTCCAAGCTGACGGAGGAGGGCTTTACCTGCCGTTTCTTCTCCGTCCCCCAAACCTTCCGCAACCGCAAGGCGGAGCAAAAATGGTACGAGGAATTCTTCTCCTGCTTCGGCGTCTGCAAGACCCTTTTCATCGACGACCTGTTTTCCCCCGTCTACTGTATCGAGCCCAGAAAGGGGCAGCGCATCGTCCAGCTTTGGCACACACCGGCGCTGCTGCGCAAGGCCGGCTACGCCATCGGCAAGCGGGGACTGGTGGGCGAGATCGTGGATCACCGGCAGGTACACAAAAATTACACGGACGTCTCCGTCTCTTCCCCCCATGTCAAAAACACCTTTGCCTCCGTGTTCAACTGCTCGGAGGATATCATCCACGCCTGGGGCTGTCCCAGAACGGACGTCTATTTTGACCGGGACTTTGTCCGCTTCGCTCGGGAAAGCCTGATCAAAATGATCCCCAATCTGAGCAGCCAGATCCATGGACGTGGAATACTGCTGTATGCGCCGACCTACCGGGGTGACTCGGAAAAGAACGCCTACACCCACCGTATGCTCGACCTGCTTTTGCTCAAGCGCCTGCTGGGAGAGCAATATGTGTTTTTGGTGAAAATGCACCCGTTTATCCGTGACAGTGTGCTGATGGATGACGACGTGCGTGACTTGGTGCGGGACTTCGCCTTTGAAGTGCCGGCCAATGTGCCCATCGAAACGGCGCTGTCCGGCTCGGATATGCTCATTACGGATTATTCCACCGTTTTGTTCGATTACGCACTGCTGAACCGTCCCATGATTTTCTATGCCTTCGACTTCGAGCACTACACCCGCCGCCGTCCGCTGTTTTACGACTACAAGTCCTTTGTCCCCGGACCCATCGTATACGATTCCGCACAGCTTTGCGAGGCGGTACTGGATCAGGCGCAAAACTTCGACAAGGACAAGATGAAGCGGTTTGCCCACAAATATATGGGCGGCTGCGACGGTCACTGCACGGAACGTGTGATACACTACGCCGTCAAAAAATAAAAAAGGAGCAGTTCGTTCTGAGCTGCTCCCTAATTTTTTATTCCGTTTTTGTATGCTTTTGCAGATGTCTGCGGATCGCCTCAAAGGACTCGTCGCTGATGTCGTGCTCGATCTTGCACGCATCCTCCGCCGCCGTTTCCGCACAGACGCCCAGCCGCACCAAAAGATCCGTCAGCATGGTGTGGCGCTCGTAGATCTTCTCCGCCACCTCTCGTCCCGCATCCGTCAGCACCAAAGCGCCGTCCGGCTGCATAAGCAAAAAGCCGCCCTGTTTGAGCAAGCCTACTGCCCTGCTGACCGACGGTTTGGAAAAGCCCATGTATTCTCCCACGTCCACAGAACGCACCGTGGGACTTTTGCGGGAAAGGATCAGGATCGTTTCCAAATACATTTCGCCGGATTCCTGTAGCTGCATGATCGGCACCTCCTGTCATCCTTTTCAGTATAGCATAACCGAACGTATTTTGCAAGCTTTCCCGCATTACAGAAACTGTCTGCCTCGGATGAACACATGGCGGATCTGCAAATCGCCGTCCAGCACCAGCAGATCGGCATACTTTCCGGTCTCGATGCTGCCGGTTTTGTCATACACGCCCGCTACGATTGCCGGATTTTTGGTGCAGGCTTTCAGCACACTGGGAAACGGTACGCCGTAGGACAGCAGATTGCGAAACTCCTCGTAGAGATTGGAGGTGGACGCCGCAATGGTGCCGTCCGCCAGTCTCGCCTTGCCGTCACGCACATAGACCTTTTGTCCGCCCAGTTCAAACTCGCCGTCCGCACATCCGGCCGCACGCATGGAATCGCTGACGACCACCGCCCGATCCTCCCCCAGCTGCCGGAACGCCATGCGCAAAACAGCGGGATGGTTGTGGAACCCGTCGCAGATCAGTTCCGCCGTGGCGGTGTCGCTGTCGAACACAGCCGTCACCGCACCGGGTTCCCGATTTTGGATAGGCGACATGGCGTTGAACAAATGCGTTGCGTGGGAAAAGCCGTTTTGCAGTCCCGCCTGCGCCTGGGCAAAGGTGGCTGCCGTATGCGCCATGGACACGGTGCAGACTTTTGAAGCCTTTTGGGCAAATTCCAGCGCCCCATGCGTTTCCGGCGCCACATCCACCAGCGCAATGCGGCTGATGGCATTTAATCTGGAAAACTCCGCAAAATCCGCCGTGCGAACGTATTCCCCGCACTGCGCACCTTTTTTTGCCATGGAGATGTACGGTCCCTCCATGTTGATTCCCTGAATGTATGCGCCCTGCTCCTGTCCCTTGCATTTCTCCACGGCACGAAACTGTGCGGACAGTTCTTCTTCCGGCAGTGTCATGCTGGCAGGACAAAAAGAAGTGACGCCGTGCTGTGCCAAATATATGGACATTTTTTGCAGGGAATCCGTGTCCGCATCCGCCAGATCGCCTCCGCCGCCGCCATGGATGTGGATATCCACAAAGCCGGGCACGATCGTACATCCGGTGCAGTCCAGCGTCTCCTCCCCGTGCAGCGGGTGCGCCGTCACCTGTGTGATCCGCTTGCCCTGCACGGCAATATGCAGTTTCTTCGGCTGAAACTGCCAGTCATATACGGTACCGTTTGTCAAAAGCATTTGCGTTCCTCCGTTCCTGCCGGTAAAAAAGCAGATGAGTCAAAGCGACCTCGTTTGACCCATCTGTTCTCTGTTTTCTATGACAGCTTAATATGCCTTGCCCCAGTAGACCATATGCTTCGCAGGCTTGCCGCAGCAGACGCATACGTCGCTGAGCTGCTCCTGCGCAAAGGGGATACAGCGTGATCCGACGCCGGTCTTTTCCTTAACCGCATCCTCGCAGGCTTCGTCTCCGCACCACATCGCCTTGACAAAACCGTCGCCGTTTTCCGCAAGGGCGGTCGTGATCTCGTCCAGCGTCCGGCACACATAGGTGCGTCTCTCCCGATTGGCCAGCGCCTTTTCATACAGGGACTTGGCCAGCTCCTTGAGCAGACGGTCGATCTCTGTCTCCAGATCCTCCAGCGGGACAAAATACTTTTCTCTCGTATCACGGCGCACCAAGACGCACTGTCCCTTTTCGATATCCTTCGGGCCGATCTCCAAACGCAGGGGGACGCCCTTCATCTCGTACTCCGAGAACTTCCAGCCGGGGGAATTGTCGCTGTCGTCCAGCTTGATGCGGAACGACTTGGCCAGCCGTGCTTTCAGCTCGTATGCCTTGTCCAGCACGCCGGGCTTGTGCTGTGCGATCGGCAGAATGACCACCTGAATCGGCGCCACCGCCGGAGGCAGAACCAGACCGTTGTTGTCGCCGTGGGACATAATGACCGCACCGATCAGACGGGTGGTCATGCCCCAAGAGGTCTGGTGGACATATTGCAGGGTGTTGTTTTTGTCGGTAAACTGAATGCCGAATGCCTTGGCAAAGCCGTCACCGAAATAGTGGGACGTGCCTGCCTGCAGTGCCTTGCCGTCGTGCATGAGCGCCTCAATGCAGTAGGTATCCTCCGCACCGGCAAATTTATCGCTCTCGGTCTTTTTGCCTCGGACGACGGGCATGCACAGCTCCTGCTCGCAGAAATCTGCGTAGAGGTTCAGCATCCGCTCGGTCTCCTCCACCGCTTCCTGCGCCGTGGCGTGGATGGTGTGCCCCTCCTGCCACAAAAACTCTCTGGAGCGCAGGAAGGGACGGGTCGTCTTTTCCCAGCGCACCACGGAGCACCACTGGTTATACAGCTTCGGCAGATCCCGGTAGGAATGGACGATGTTTGCATAGTGCTCGCAGAACAGCGTCTCCGATGTGGGACGCACGCAAAGCTTCTCCGCCAGAGGCTCACTGCCGCCGTGGGTGACCCATGCCACCTCCGGGGCAAAGCCCTCCACATGATCCTTTTCCTTTTGCAGCAGGCTTTCGGGAATGAACATGGGCATATAGACGTTTTCATGCCCCGTTTCCTTAAAGCGGGCGTCCAGAATCTTCTGGATATTTTCCCAAACGGCATAGCCGTAGGGTCGGATGACCATGCAGCCCTTGACGCTGGAATAGTCGATCAGGTCTGCTTTCTTTACAATATCGGTATACCACTGTGCGAAGTCCACCTCCATGGAGGTGATCTCTTCGACCATTTTTTTCTGTTCAGCCAAAATTTACTTCCTCTCTGTGCGCAGCTCAGTGCTCCTCCACGAAACGTACGAAATCGCCGACAGTCTTGATCCCATCGATGGCATCGTCGGGCACCTCGATGTCAAACTCATCCTCCACAGACATTGCCAGGTCGATAACGTCCAAGCTGTCCAGTCCCAGATCGCCGATCAGGTTGGAATCCTCCGTGACCTTGTCTGCATTGAGTTCAAACTGTTCACAAATGATCGCTTTGATTTTTTCAAAGACCATGTTTTCCATTCTCCTTACAAAGATAAATAATGAAAATATCGGTGCACAATACACGCACACAATTTTCTACACTACTGTAATATATTAACTAATTTGCAATTTGTCAAGTCCTTGACCGCCTTTTGCGCAAAAAAAATAACGAAAAACGTACAAAATCCACAGATTGTACACCGGAAAGCGGTTCACTTTGTTTCCGGCGGTGCATAAGTGCCCGTTCGCAGCAAAATGGCGAAAAATCAGCCGATCTGCGCAAAAAAGTGCCCGTTTGTAAAGTTATGATACTTTACATATTCTCCAATAAACCTTTGGATTATAAAAGATTTTTTCTATATTTATCAACAGTTTTTATTAAGATTGTGAATTTGTAAAGCAGTTTAACTTTACAGATTTATGAAAGTATTTTTCCTTTTTGATAAATTGGTGTATTTTTTGCTATCTGGGAATAATTTCATAGATTCTGCACACGGCATTTTTCTAAAATTGTTGATATGCAAGGAGATTTCAGCTGATTTTCCTTTTTTATAATTATTTATGCGCATCCTGCGAATATCCCTATTTTTGGGAATTGTAAAGGGAGCTTGCATTACATTCGGTGGAAAAGTCGGTGGATAATGTGGATAACTTTTAAAAATGACGGTTTTTCAACATTTTGGAGTAAAGCAGTTCTCTTTACCGTTATTTTCTTTTATTTTTTTCTGCACTCCGTGTTTTTTTCAAGAATCGCTTGACACTTTTTTGTGTGCGCTATATAATAGGTATATGTTATCGTGCGTGCGCACATAGAGAGGATGTTGCATTCCGATGAAAAAGACTGTACTCAAAATCCTTGCCCTGGTCATGACAGCCGTACTTGCGTTCACCATTGTCCATTTCGCTGTCATGGGCAACAACACCCCATCCGAAACAGCTTTCACCTTTGCCGTGCAGGACGGCAGTGCCGTACTGACCGGCAGTGCCGATGCGCTTTCCGGCGCAGTCGTACTGCCCGCAGAGATCGGCGGCTATACCGTCACAGGCATCGGTGACAACGCTTTTCAGGACTGCACCGATGTGACGGCATTCTTCCTGCCGGACACCATCACGTCCATCGGCGACTATGCCTTTGAAAACTGCATCGCCATGGCGCAGGTTCTTCTGCCCGAGTCCCTCGCTTCCATCGGCGCCGGCGCCTTTTGGAACTGTGACTCCCTGGTAAGCGTCACCGTCCCCGCCGCTGTCACCGCCATCGGTTCCTGTGCGTTTTATAAATGCGACGCACTGCAAAGCGTGATCATTCCCGGCGCATCCACCCCGGTCAGCGGTATTTTCAACGTGGCACTGGACATCGGTCAGGTGCTTTCCTTCGCCAGCGCTGCTTCCCAGTCGCTGGATCCCATCACCACCACGGTATACTGCTACAACGGTTCTGCGGCGTTCTATGACACCATTGCCGACAGCTTCACCGACTACATCCTTTTGGATGATTGCGAGACCACCTCCTACTGCGTGCAGTATGTGGATGAAAACGGCGATGCCGTTGCTACGCAGCGCACCGTTTCCGTCCAGCCCGTCGGCATTCCCGTTGCAGCGGTCGCAGCGCCTGTGGAGGACGATACGCTCCTTTATCCCGAGGAAGCCGTGCGCACCATCACCCTCACATCCGGCGAAAACAACATTGTCTTTGTCTATGCACCTGCGCCGGAAACCACAACGGAAACAACCACCGAGGAGCCTACTACGGAAGAGCCGACCACCGAGGAACCCACTACCGAAGAGCCCACTACGGAAGAGCCCACTACCGAAGAGCCCACTACCGAGGAGCCGACCACCGAGGAGCCGACGACGGAAGAACCCACCACGGAGCCTCCCCGAATCCCCCCTGTGCTCTACGCCAGAGAGGGCAGCAGCACGGTGATCGACCGTGCGCAGGGCTACATCTACGGTTTGGAAACGGGTCTGAACGCTGAGACACTGGAAAGCAAATATTTGGAGGTTCGGGGCGAAGGACACTTGGAACTTTCCAAAGTGCCCGGAACCGGCTGCGAAGTGTACCTGGTCAGCGATATTGACGGACAGATCGTTGAAAAACTCACCATCGTCATCTTCGGCGATGTCAACGGCGACTCCTACATCAACACGCAGGATATCACCATGATGAAGCACTTTGCCTCCAGTCTGCTGGATCCTGCCGACAACCCCGTTGCCTTCTTTGCCGCCGATGTTTTCCAAGACGGCTCTATCAACAACTCCGACATCACCATTGCCAAGAGCGTTTTCTCCTGCATCGCCACGCTGGATCAGGCAACGCTCACTTACAGCAAAGCATAATTCGTACAGTAAGAAACCTCCCATGGCAAAACAGCCATGGGAGGTTTTTCAACTTCACTATTCACGGAAAACTGTGAAATTTGCGCTTTACATCGAAGAATTAGAATGCATCCTCATCAAGCATCCATTTTTTCAAAAAACGGCAGAGTATCTATATCCGCCGCAACGGTGACTGTTCCGCCCTCGCAGACCGTGCCGTCCACATATCTCCAGCGTCCCTCCGGCAGAACAAGGGTACGTTCTCTCGCTCCTTTTTGCAAAACGGGTGCCACCAAATAGCGACTGCCGAGCATGAAGCAATCCTTGCAGTAGGCAAACCCGCTGTCGGGGTATTCGTACTCCAAATGCCGCACGATCGGCTCACCGTTTGTTTCGGATGCTCTGACCAGCTCCACGATGTAGTCGGCAAATGCGCCGTGCAGTTTGGCAGCGGACACGACCGCTTTCAGGTTTTCTTCGCCCAGCACCTCCCACGGTGCAAGCGAAAACTGCATCATCGGCAAAAGCGCCGAACACTGCGCCATGCGCACAAACAATTCCTCATCCACGACGCAGTTTTGCTCAAATTTGAACGACGACCATTCCCCGCCGCCGATCATGTCGGGGCAAATGAACGGCGTGCCCAGCAGCCCTTGAACCGTTGAGGAGATCACAAGGGACGCAATCCCGTTGTCGCCCCACGAATGCAGCCGGTCACGCAGGCGCTGGATCATATTCTTTCCGCCCTGTCGATAGCTGTCCTTGTACTCATGGTAGGCATACTTTCTGCCAAATGCATTCCATGCGCTGTTCAGCATTTCCGCCGTCACCTCGGCAGAGCGGTTTCCGTTGACGATACTGGAATTCAAATACGTCCCATAGGAGCCGCCGTCAAACTTGAATCCGTCGATGCCGTAATCCTCCGTCAAGGCTTTTAGCTGTTCGTCCAAAAAGCGGCAGTCGCACGCCTTGGTGAAGTCCAGAATGGCACTGTACCCGTTCCACCAGCGCACAATCGAGATTTCCCCGTCCTCGTTGCGCATGAACAGTGCCTTGCTGTCGGGATGAAACCGTGTGTATTGCTGAAATTGATACCCGCTGCAGCTGACGTAAGGAACGATCCACAGCATGATTTTAAATCCCATGCTGTGCAGCTGCGCACACATTGCCACAGGATCCGGAAACTTATGCGGGTCGAATGTCCATGTGCCGTAATCCGACTGCCAGCCCTCGTCGATAATCAAAATTCCCGGTTCAAATCCATGGTGCAGAATCTTGTGCGCATAGTCGAGAATGCCCGCCTGCGTGGGATTGTACATAAACTGCATCCAAGAATTAAACTGTTCTTTTCGGAAAAAGGTGTCGCACAAATGCCGTCCGTCAAAGGGGAAATGCGCCTGCATCGCCGAGCGGTACGCATCCCGAAGCGTTTTGCCCGCTTCGGTTACGGTGACGCCGTCCCCCTCAATAGTGAGTACGCCGCTTTGAAATGTAAACACAAACGGCACTTCGCTCCAAATATATCTGCCCTTGTTCGACAGGAGCAAGGGCATCGTCTGGTTGCGATTGTATGCACCACGCAGGTCACAGGTGATACTCGAATGCGCATCAAAAGGCATCTGCAAACTGTCTGCGACGCTCCCGCCGAAAAAACACTCTCCGGGGCGCAGTGTGATCGAATACGTCATGTCTCGTCCTCCCTCTTTTCCCCGGATATCAAAAACAGATCGAAGGGAAATACCGCCGGCGGCGCATGGCGAAAGGTCATGCGCTGTTTGGTTTGCGGGTGCTCCACCGTGATCGCCTCCGACCACAGCGCCACCTGCGCCTGTACGGAACTGCCGTACCGCCTGTCCCCCACGACGGGGTGCTTTCTTGCGGCAAATTGGGTGCGGATCTGATGCGTCCGCCCCGTTTGCAGATGAATGCGCACCAAGGACAATATTTGCCCGTCCGCTTCAGCACGGCCGAGCCTTTCAAAGGTCAGCTTCGCCTCACGCACACCACGGCGCATCCGCCGGACGGGAAAGGTCTTGTTGGTTTTCGGGTCATGATACAAAAGATCGGTGTACGTCCCCGCTTCTCCGGGATCACCGCTGACCACCGCCAAGTATGTTTTTTCGCCGTTCTCGTGAAAGCTTTGGGTCAGTTTGCCGGTCAGTTTTTCGTTGATGCAATAAACCATCACACCGCCGACCACACGGTCGAGACGATGCACGGTGCCGACATAGCCGCCCGTTTCCTGCCGAAGCAACGCCGGCACGCACGGCTTATCGCTGTCCTCGGAGAGTACACCCGCCGGTTTGAGACAGACGACCATGCACCCGTCCCGGTACAAAAGCTCCATCAGTACGCCTCCAGTCCGGCAATGGCGGCAAAGCCTCTGGTCTTTTCGATCACGACACGGATGTGCTGCACCCGAATCTCCGGAAAACGACCGATCCATTTGTGTCCCATGGTCGTGCCCGCACACAGCGGCTTCCACTTGCCGCCGACCTTGCCGTACACGGAAAACGCCTCAATGCGCTGTCCGAGGGTGATCTCCTCACGCAGGACGATCTTGTTGATGTCGTAGTCGTCCAAAAGGTCGATCTCGATATACGATTTCTCTGCGGTGCCGGAGTGCCAATAGCCTTCGGGCAAAAGCACATTTTCCGCACCGTACCGATTTTCGAGACAGCCCGAGCAGGACATTTTGGATGCCTGTGCCAAGTCCTCGGTGAAGTCGATTTCCAGCTGTGCGCCGACGGACAGGAGTGTTTCCGTGTCCTGCGAAGAAATGCGCCCCTCCCTGTCGGGGCTGATACCGAGCATAAAGCAGGCATTCCCGCCGACTGCGGCGTACCAGGTATCGACAATTTTCGACAGAGGTTTAACGTCGTACTTCTCCGACTCGTGCCAGAACCAGCCCTTACGCATGGGCATACTGACCTCTGCCGGGTACCAGATGGCACGGTACCCTTTTTTGTACATTTTCGCACTGCCCGGCTCCAAGTCGGTCATGCTGAATTTGCGTGGCGGCTTGACGTCTCCCGCCTGCACGCTGTGCGGCGCATAGTAGTACGGCACCGTACTCCACTCGGATTTGCGGCAGAACCCGATGTAGTTCCCGCTGAACCGCACGTCCGGTCCGCAGCCGCCGATCACCGCATTGGGTTGGAGTTCCCGAATAAGCGCATAGATTTTGTCCATGTCGAAGTGCTGTACACGTCCCTTTTTGCCCTCGCCGCAGGTGTCGTCCAGCCACACGCAGAACAGATCACCGTACCCTGTCAGCAGTTCCCGCAGCTGTGCAAGAAGGAACGGCGCAAAGGCATCCGTCCCATAGCGCACATCGTGCCGATCCCACAGGGCGATGCAGATGCCGAATTTCAGCCCCTCTGCGGCGCACTGCTGCGCTGTCTCACGCACGATGTCCGTTTTGCAGGGGCTGTACTGCACACTGTGCTCCGTCTGCTCGGTATGCCACAGGCAAAAGCCGTCGTAGTGCTTGACCGACAGCACCAGCCCTTTCATGCCCGCACCCTTTGCGACCCGCACCCACTGGCGCACGCTCAGCTTGGACGGAGCGAACAGCTCGGGACTTTCGCCGCCGCTTCCCCACTCGGAATCCGTAAACGTATTCATGCCGAAGTGGACAAGTCCGTAAAACTCCGTGTCCTGCCATGCTATCTGCCGTGCGGACGGCGTAACGGCGGCGACTTTTTCAAGTATAGTCTTATCCATTGCGTTCCTCCCTCTCGTGCAGATAGGCTTCGTACTGCGCCTGCGTCAGCAGTTTTCGTGGTCTTTCAATCTCCGTTAATTGGAAAAGCCATGTAAACGGCTCTGTTTTCAGCGTCTGCGGCGACAAAAATAAATCGTCATGGACGCAGGAAACCTCGCCGGAAACAGGTGCGTGTATGTCGAACACGCCCTTGAGAAACTCGATATCCCCGGCCACGTCCCCCGCATTGAGATAGTCCCCCTCGTCGCACAGATTGATGCACGAGGGGTCTTTCTGCTTTTGGATCCAGTACGCCGTCACGCCGACCACCGCTGTGTCGGGGGTCGGGAAACGTACCCATTCATGGGTTTTGGTGTAGTATGTTTCCATTATTCCAGACCGAAATAAACCTTTGCATTATTGAAAGAAATGTCTTCCACGATCTTCGTGAGGGTCGGCATATCCGCCGGATACAGCCCCTGCTCCACAAAGTCGCCCAGCAGTCCGCAGAGGATGCGGCGGAAATACTCGTGCCGCG
>JAQXLO010000019.1 GCA_029012165.1 Oscillospiraceae bacterium
GCCCTCCTCCTTTTTGAAGGGTGCGACATCGCTGTCCACAAGGTCATATACCTCCCGGATGTCTGCCGGCTCCAGTGTTTTGGAATAGCCATTGGCAAGCTTAAAGCCCGACCAGTCGCTGGGGTTGTGGCTGGCGGTCACCATAACAGCGCCTTCGCATTGCAGATGGTACTGAGCAAAATATGCCATGGGGCTGAGGGCAAGGCCGATATAGTAGACATGAATGCCCATCTCCCGCAGGGCACGGATGGATGCCTCGGCAAAAGAGGGAGAACACTCCCGGTTGTCATACCCGACAACCGCCTTGGTGATGTTTCTTCTCTGCAGATATTTAGCATACGCCTTGACGATGCGGTATACATTTTCGGGACAAAGCTCCGCATCGCTCACACGACCCCGAATATCGTATTCACGGAACATACTGTTGAAAGCCTGTGTAAACATAGCACCCTCCTCAGTCCACAATGCGCACGCACTTCATGCGCTGCACATCCAGCGGTTTATCCATGGCGTTGGTACGGACATTGGCGATCTCATCCACCACATCCATCCCCTCCACCACATGGCCAAAAGCGGCATACTGTCCGTCCAAGAACGTGCCGTCCTGATGCATGATGAAAAACTGGGAGGATGCGGAGTTGGGATCCTGCGCACGAGCCATGGAAATGACACCTCGGCGGTGGGAGATGGGGTTGCGCACACCGTTCATCAAAAACTCTCCCTTGACATTCTCTTTGGCGCCGCCCATGCCGTTGCCCAGAGGATCTCCGCCCTGAATCATGAATCCCTCGATAACACGATGGAAGATCAACCCGTCATAAAAGCCCTCTTTGACAAGCTTTTCAAAGTTTGCCACGGTCAGCGGCGCCGCCGAAGCATCCAGCTCCAGACGAATGATTCCGCCGTTTTCCATTTCGATTTCTACCATTCTATATACCTCCAAAATATATGATCTATGAGTTGTCAGTTCAATTCTTTCAAAATACAGGTGTACTTTTTCCCCTCGCCGTAATACAGGTCGTATGCACCGGAAAGGGAGCTGAAATTGGCACGGTAATATATCGCATTGCCTCTGTCCGCCGCAAGGTCATGGACATTGCGGATGTCCTCGAGTATCTTGGCTTTGCCGCTGCCCTTGATGTAGCAAAGGGTACCGTTGCCGTAGGCATAGTCCTTAAGGAAATAGAGATATCCGCCCTCGGTAACGCAAAGCCCCGATCCCTTGGCGTAAACATTCTCTGCCGCCAGCGTATTTTTACTGCCGCTGCGGCAGTACAGCTCGTTGTCCGATGTCAGATAATAGACCGTCTTGCCGTCCGCAGAAAGGTCGAAATTCATCACATGGGAGGCCAGCTCCTTCCTGCTCGCCTTGCGCACATCGCAGGAGCAGAGCATACCGTTTTCATCGGTGAAATAAACGGTCTTTCCGTCGGGAGACAGACGGAACATCGTGCCGCTGACCCCTGTATCCGTGCAGTTCATCTTGCCGTCCAGATAGTACAGTTCCTTGGCGGAATCGGTGAAAACCGTCTTGGAAAACTTTTCCACCGGCGCAAGGATCACCTTGCCGTTCTGCACCTCATGGGCACCGAAAATGTACAGCGGATTATATCCCGAAGAAATCTTGATCTTTTCCGCTTCGCCGTCACAGTAGAAGAAATTGCCGTTTCGCCCGGAGATGCCGAAAATCAATTCGCTGCAGTCTTTGTTCAGATACGCCACGAAACGGTTCAGGTCGGCAAATTCACCGAGCTTGATCTCGTTCTCCCCGTTTTTGGAGAAAAGCTTCATGATCCAGCAGTCATCCACATACTCGAACTTGATATGATACAGCCGCAGACCGTCGTCGGAAACGGCGATGGGCAGTGTATTGTGCCCTGTGGAAACATAGACATCCTCACGGAACACAAAACCCTCGAAGCTGTCGCCCTCCTCCCCGGTGACCGCATAACAGACAGCGGTGCCGCTGGGCGAAAGGCAGACGGAATCCGCACTGACATGGTTGGCAATCAGCGCAGATTTGCCCGTCAGGCTGTCGTACAGGAACAGGGAAGTTTCGGCGTACTCCATAAACTGCTCGCCGCCTGCAGGGAAATACTCCGTGCTTTCCGGCTCGGTCGTTTCCTGCGCCGTACGGCGGGACTCCGTGGTCGGCTCCTCGGTTTCGGAGACATCTGTGGACAGGGGTGTGTTGTCCATAATATACGCCAGCGCCGATCCGTCCGCACTCAGAACAAAACTCTGCACCCCCGCCGATACCATTTTTATGGAATCGGTGGTCATATAGTACAGCTCGCCGCTCTCTGTGAGCGCCGCCTGCACATTGCAGTCTGCACTGCTGTACACCGTCTTGACGGCGCCGTTCATCGTGTTTTTGTAGACATTGCCTGCAAAGACCACGCTGGTGTTGTCCCGATGCTTGGAATAAAACATCTGAATATGGCGGGATTCCAGCCCATCGCCTCTGCTGTGTACCGCAGCGCCGATCCCCACGCCCGCAAGTATTACCACAGCCAGCACCCCGGCGCAAAGCATCAAAAGCTTCGGGTTGCGGCGGGGACGTTTGGTTTGCTTCGCCTTCTTGGGATCGTCGGCGCTGAAAAGATATCGCAGGATCAAAATAAACTTAGGCGGTCTCTTTTTCGGCACGGGTCGTTTGACCGGTCTGCGAACATCGGACGCAGGAACGGTCTGGGCAGCAGGATGCGGCCGACGTACCGCAAAGACACGGCCGCAATAGGCACAGCTTTTCGCACCCGGTTGATTCTCTCTTGCGCAATAAGGACAGCGCATGGTTTTGCCTCCCCTCAGAATCTTGCGATCCTATTCTATTTATTTTAATAATTTTTGACATTTCTGTCAATAGAAAAATGCATATTCCGCTGAAATTCAAGCAAATCGACACCTGATAGCGACATAAATTCTCCTTGTGCCGCACTATAATGAAAACAGATCCACGGAGGTGAACCATCTTGCCGGTCACGATCTACGCCGATACACTGATTTTCATCAACACCTTTGTCACCTACTTCCTGCTGCTGGGCAGCGATTTTCTGCTGCATTTTCAGATACATAGACTGCGCATTCTTGCCGCCTCCCTGCTGGGCGGCATCTACTCCCTGATCCTGCTTGCGGATCTGCCTGTCCTATGGTGTATCCTCTTGCGCATCGGGGTATGCATCCTGATCTGCTGGATCGCCAACGGCTTTTCCGCTCTGCGCAGATTTATCAAAGGGCTCTTTGTTTTTCTGCTGGTCAATTTTGTTTTTGCCGGGCTGATGCTGGCTGTTTCTCTGCTGATCCATCCCTCCGGCTTTCTTTGTAGCTTTGGTGCGGTGTATTTTGACGTCAGCATCCCCTTTATCCTCGCCCTCACCCTTGCCGCCTATGGGCTGATCCGGCTGGTGCTTTTGCTTTGCGCAGGGCATCCCTCCGACACCCACTACGGCACGATCACAGTGCACACCCCCTGCGGCACCGCACAGGGGAAAGGGATTTTCGACACCGGCAACCATCTGTGCGACAGCTTTACAGGAAAGCCGGTCATCCTTGTCAGCGGCATTTTTGCCGACCCCCTCGTGCCGCCGGGTGTTCGGGAGTTCCTGCACGGAAAAGCTCTTGCCGAATGCGGTATTGAACCGCAGTGGCAAAATCGCCTTCGCCTGTTCCCGTACAGCAGCGTCGGCGGGAGCGGACTGCTGCCCGCTTTTCGCTGCGACAGCGTTACGCTGACGCACTTGAAAAAAACGCACACCTACACACGGCTATATATTGCCGTTTCCGAAAGCACCCTTGGCGCCGGGGAATACGACGCTCTGTTTCCCTGCACGCTCTATGAAGAAATGATGGAAGGAGAAAGTGAGCATGAAATTCAGAATAGCGGACATCCGACACCTGTTTCTGCGAGTGCGGTTGCGGCTCATGGCGCCCTGCGTACACTACATCAACGGCTCGCAGACACTGCCGCCGCCGCTAAAGAAAAAAGAGGAGGCAGACATACTCGCCCGTCTGTGCGCAGGCGACAAAAGCGCACGGGAGGATCTGATCGTGCACAATCTGCGGCTGGTCGTGTACATCGCAAAGAAATTTGAAAACACCCATGTGGATGTGGAAGATCTGATCTCCATCGGCACCATCGGGCTGATCAAGGCGGTCAACACCTTCTGTCCCGAACGCAACATCAAGCTGGCCACCTACGCCTCTCGCTGTATCGAAAATGAAATCCTCATGTACTTGCGCAAAACAAGCGTGTCCAAAACGGAGCTGTCCATTGACGAACCGCTGAACATCGACTGGGACGGAAACGAGCTGCTGCTGTCGGATGTGCTGGGCAGTGACCCGGACACCGTCAACCGTGCCATTGAGGAGGAGGACGAGAAAAACTACCTCATCCGCACAATCAACAATCTTGATGACCGGGAAAAGCTTATCATGTATATGCGCTTCGGCGTAGGCGGAACCAAGGAACATACGCAAAAGGAGATCGCCTCCCTGCTGGGCATCTCCCAAAGCTACATCTCCCGTCTGGAAAAGCGCATCATCCAGCGCCTGAAGAAGGAGATGGAATCCATGCAGGGGTAAATGCGGGAAAAGGTGTTGCATTTCCTATGAGAATTTGATATGATAATGGCGATTATTGATTAGGGAATGACGCTATGTATTATGTAATTCTGGATCTGGAATGGAACAACGCCTACGACAGAAAATCCAAGGGCTTTATCAACGAGATCATTGAGATCGGCGCCGTCATGCTCGACGAAGAACTGCAGGAGGTCTCCCGCTTTTCGAGCCTGATCCGCTCCCAGATCGGCAAAAAACTGCGCGGCAGTGTCAAACAGCTGACACACATCACCAACGAGGATCTGGACAGCGGCATTCCCTATACCAAGGCGCTGTCCGAGCTGCGCCGCTGGATCGGCGCACGTCCCAACACCGTCATCACCTGGGGCGACGGCGACATCCGTGTGCTGATAGACAACTGCCGCCATCTCAACGGCATCGAGATCGTGCCGTTCCTGTCCAACTATGCAGACTTACAGCGCTATTTCCAGATGATCTTCAACACTTCGCCTGCCCGTCAGGTCGGACTCAGCTCTGCGGCGGAAATTCTCGGCATCGACGAATCCGGTTTTTCCCATCACCGTGCTCTGGACGACAGCCTGCTGACCGCCGAGCTGTTTCGCAAAATCTTCGACCCGAAAACTTTCCCGGACTTTATCCAGCCCTGCACGAGGGACTTTTACGGAAAGCTATCCTTTAAGCCGTACATCATCGGCAACATCAACAATCCCCTTGTGGACAAAACGAAACTCTGTTATACGTGTGAAAGCTGCGGCAAACCTGCAAAGCAGCTGACCGATTGGCGGTTCGTCAGCCGGCATTTCCGTGCACTGTTCTATTGTCCGCACTGCGACCAGAAAGTCAAGGTGGGTGTCAGCTTCAAAAAGCTGTACGACCATGTGGAAGTCAAAAAAACCTCGGTCATCGTGGTAGAACACAAGGAAAAATCGACCGAAGAAGAATGATTAAGGCAACACCGCACAATTGAGGTGTGCGGATTGCGAAGTAAGATTTTTCGTCAGGTTGTACAGAAACACCGCCGACTCGCTGACGCAAGTCAAGGGGTTTTTGTGCAAGCTGGCGGAATAAGATTCAAACAAGGCGTGCGCCGCAATTTGTGCGGTGCTGCCTTAAACGCTGTCCGCTTCGGTGCGACAGCGTATTTTTTAGAGGTACATTATGAAACGATGGATCGCCGCTGCGCTCGCAGTTGTTGTTTTGGCGTCTGTATTTATTCTGCGCAGACCCGCATCACCCGAAATGACGGAAACAACGGAATTTTCCCAGCCGACCACCGAAGCCGTTCCTGCAAGGGAAGAGATTCGTGCCGTATGGATCAGCTTCACCGAGCTGTCCATGCTGGAGGAGGACGACCGCTCGGAAAACGCTTTCCGAAAAAAAGCAAAAACAATGGTGCGTCACATGGCCGACAACAAAATGAACACCGTGTTTCTCCATGTACGTCCCTGTTCCGATGCCTTTTACCGCTCGGAAATCTATCCCTTTTCCAGCTATCTGACCGGCACGGAAGGGAAAGATCCCGGCTACGATCCTTTAGACATATTCTGTGAATATGCAAGTGAGGCAGGACTATCCGTCCACGCATGGATCAATCCCTTCCGCATCTGCTCCGCAGAAAACATGGACAAACGTGCCCAGAGCAATCCTGCCCTGCAAATGCCCGAAAGCGTTGTGACCGTCCGAGGCGGTGTTTACTACAATCCCGCCGACCCGGCGGTACATGAACTGATCCTGTCCGGGGTCAGAGAGCTTTTGCAGAATTATCCCATCGACGGCATCCACATCGACGACTATTTTTATCCGTCCACCGATGACTTTATTGATGCGGAACTTTTCTCCAAACAGACGCAACTGCCGCTGGATGAATGGCGTAGAGACACAATCAGCGCCTTTGTGCACGCCCTGTACAGCACCGTCAAATCCTACGGCACGGAAAAGATTTTCAGCATCAGCCCCGCCGTCGATATCGAACGCAACACAAACGAGCTGTACGCCGACGTCACCCGCTGGGCGCAGGAACCGGGCTACTGCGACTGGATCATTCCACAGCTGTATGTTGGATTTGAGCACGAAACCTTCCCCTTTGCGCAAGCCGCCGATGAATGGAACGCCCTTGTGCAGGCGGAAAATGTGCGGCTGCTCTTCGGACTGTCCGTCTACAAATGCGGCGATACGGACAGCTATGCCGGTACCGGGCAAAAGGAATGGACGGAAAAGACCGATATTTTGCAAAGACAGCTGGAATACATCCGCCCCCTCTCCCGCTGCAGTGGCTTCGCATTGTTCTCCTATTCCTACGCATTCGGAAAAAATATGTCGGATAATTCTAAACAGGAAATTCAGCGCTTGACTTCCGTGCTATAATGGTTACAAGTTTGTAACATTGCGCAAAAGTGAGGTCATTGCATTGAATGCAGTTTCCAAAAAAATAGGCATATTCTTTTTAACAGTGACGCTGCTGGGCATTTGCATCCTCGGCGGTCTGCTGAAAAGCAACCGTTTCGGAAAATCCGTTCCCGCCGACGCTTTGGAAACCGAAACGGAAATCGTGATGCAGGCTCTGCCCGAAGGAAAAAAAGCCAATATTCCTCAGGTGATCCGCGGCACCAAATCGTTCCTCGCCACCGACCCGCTTTCCGGGGATGCCATGCAGCAGATTGCGGAAACAGGCTTTAACTGCGTCGTTTTTCTTCCGTCCAGAACAGACTCCGCCTTTGCCCCGCAGACGGACACGGCTTTGCTGTCCGAGGCGGTATCGGCCGCCAGAAGCAAGGGCTTATACACCGCTGTGCGTGTAAACGTCCCGGAAAGCTCGGACGCTCTTTCCGCCTTTGCCGCAGAAACCGGCGCAGACAGCCTGATTCTCTGCGGTTCCCTGTATTCGGCGGACGAATTGCGTGCACTGCGGGAAAGTCTCACGCCTACCTGCGTGAGCAGTGTGCTTGCGGACACGCCCTTTGCCGACAGCGATTCGGCACTTTCTGCGTTGCTGGATCAGGGTCTTTTGGACGGTATTTACACCGAGCCGGACACATCCGCCAAGAGCGATTCGTTCGACAGTACCCTGCAGTCGCTGAAAGATTGCAGCAGCGGACGGCTCCTCTGGGTCAGCCAGAGCGAAAAATTTGTTTCGGACAAGAGCGGTTTTGATCGCCTTTCCGAGGTGATGCGTCAAATATCCGCCATTTTTCGCAGCGACGAAGATGCGCCTGTCTCCACCGTGTTCTGCGCATTCTCCGATTTCAGCGCAGATGATGAGTGTCGGCGCATCGTCCGTACCTGCATGACAGAACACATTCTGCCGGACAACTTCCTGAAGGATTTCAAGATCACCAGCCCCAAGAGCACCTCCGTCACCACGGATGAATCCAAAATCACCTTCAACGGCGAATGCAATCCACTCTATCCCCTCACCTGCAACCAAAAGGCCGTTGCCGTCACGCAGGACGGCTTCTTTGCGGCAGAGTATACGCTGCAGGTCGGCAAAAATACATTCACCTTTACCCACCGAGGCAAATCGTACACCTACAACGTGACCTATCAAATGGATCTCATCAAGAGCATCTCCCCCTCGGGTTCTCTGAGCACCCCCGGCGGCAATGTTCTGGAGATCTCCGTTGTTGCGCACCGCAGCGCCAGCAAGGTTTACGCCACGCTCAACGGCACCACAATCCCACTGACCGGCAGCAACGCCTTGCTCGGCGATGAAAACAACGACTCTTTGGACACCTCCTCCGACTTTGTGACCTACAGCGGCAAGTACAATCTGCCGGAAAGCACGTCCAAAAACTTCAGTCTCGGCGCCATCAAAGCTTTTGCTTCCTACCATGGCATCAGTGACTCCATCACCGGCGCTGTGGTCACCATCACTGCCGCACAAAAAATCGAGGCGCTCCCCGTTGTGGAGGAAAGCAAAAAGCCGGAATCCACCACTTCCACAACGACAACCACGACCACCACCGCCTCGACTACCGACGAGACGGACGACTCCGAAACTGACCTCTCCGAGATACAGTCCTCCTCGTCACCGATCAGCGCCGCAACGACAACCACAGCCCAACCTTCCGTCACAACGTCTGCAAGTGCGGCACAAAAGCCGGATCCCGTCATTACGCCGTACAACTACAACGGTGTAGCCGGCAGAAAACGGATGTGCGTCGTCACCAAATACTATGCGGAAACCATGCCTCTTTCCCCGCTGAACGACCTGTCCGTACCGCTGACAACACCGCTGCTCACCGGCACCTTTGACTTCATTACCGGTGAATCCAGCTTCGATTCCTACAAATACTACAACCTCGGCTCCGGCCGCCGTGTATACCGCAAAGACGTGGAAGTCATCGAAAACGCCTATGCCATGCCGGCCAACACCATCACGCTGGTCAGCTCCGGCACTGCCTCGGACAAAACAAACATCTGTCTGCATTTAAAATGGAAGGTTCCGTTTAATGCTGTTCTGAACGGACAGGGCTACATCAACGACCCCCAGAACGGGCGGGAATACGCCGTCACCAAACTGAGTGCCAAGAGTTTGGATCTTACTTTCTATTACACAGCTGAGGCCACGGGACTGCCCAATGTCGCCTCCAGCGGCGTTATCAGCAGCAGCGAGTGGGTTCGTTCCGCCTCTGCGCAGACCTGTACCCTGCGTCTGTATCTGCGCAATGCCGCCAAATTCTACGGCTACTCCGTCAGCTACAATGCGGACGACACCCTGCAAATTTCCATCAAGGAACGCACCTCCCTTTCCCTGAGCGGAAAGACCGTCATGCTCGATCCCGGTCACGGCGGCACGGACGGCGGTGCACCCTGCGCCGTCAACGGCACCGTATACAACGAGGCAAAGATCAATCTTTCCATCGCCAAAAAAGTCAAGGAAAAGCTCTCCGCCAAGGGTGCGAGCGTTCTGATGACCCGCACCGCCGACGGCGGCAACCCCACGCTGGAGGACCGCAAAAAGATGGCACGGCAGAACAACCCGGACGTCTTTGTCAGTATCCACTGCGACTCCGCCGCTTCCTCCAGTGCCTACGGTACCAGCGCCTTCTACTACCGTCCGTACTCCTACGGTCTTGCGAGCAGCATCCACACCCAGTTGGTTGGAACGTACATCAACCAGATTTACGGCACCAACAAGAGCACCATCGACCGCAAGACCACCTTCTTCCCCTACAGCGTCTGCCGCATCGAAGAGTGTCCCTCCGTGCTGATCGAATGCGGCTATGTATCCAGTTTGGAGGAGTGCAGAATACTGCAAACCGCCAAGCATCAGGATTCTCTTGCCGCTGCGATTGCCGCCGGTATTGAGAAATACTTTTCCAACTGATATACCGTTTCAAGGGAACAGTACCTTGTGCATATATCCGCAAAGATAGTCTCCCGGGATGCACAGCAAAAACCACATCCCCGTAAATGCCGGGCAGATCTGTCCCAGTACGTTGAGCGGCTGCGCCGAGTAGTCCCACACACCCAAGTGCAGCCGTCGGTTCACGATGCAGCCCACCAAAAACTCTATACACGTTATCAGAATACAGCCGAGCAGACAGCGCACCAGCAGTCCGCTTGGCTGCATTTTTGCGTTCAAAACGTACAGCATCAAAAACACTGCGCCCCCTGTCAGCGTCATGCTCCAGTGTGTGCGCCCCCTGTATATGATCTCCAAAAAGCTGTATGCCACGGCGCCGAACATGAACACAAATGTATACTCCCTGATCATTCGCAAAAGATCACCTCTCCCTTTTTTTCCGCTGTAAAAAAAGCTTTTGCACCTTGCATCCGCAACAGATCCCGGCATACAATATTCTACACAGCTTCCGTTTTTTTATCAGTTTTTTGCACCGGTGAAATTTTGTCAGGGTTTCAAAATTGTAACAAAACGGCGTTTGAATTGACAATGCAAAGGGTGCGTGGTATAATTCAACGTGTAATAGCATGATTTTGACACCCGTTTTGGTTATTTTGCTATATTCTTTGGAAAGCTTCCTGCCTTTTCCGCATATACATACGCTGAAAAGAATACGACGGAGGAGTGTTTACAAAAATTGAAGGGCATAATTTTAGCCGGCGGATCCGGAACTCGCCTTTATCCTCTGACCATGGTCACCAGCAAGCAGTTGCTTCCGGTCTACGACAAGCCGATGATCTATTACCCCCTTTCCACTTTAATGCTCGCCGGCATTCGTGACATCCTGATCATTTCCACGCCGGAGGATACACCCAAGTTTGAAGCTCTGCTCGGCGACGGGCGGCAGCTCGGTCTGCGTCTGCAATACAAGGTTCAGGAAAGGCCGGAGGGATTGGCGCAGGCGTTTATTATCGGAGAGGAATTCATCGGAAACGACCGTGTTGCCATGATCCTCGGGGACAATATCTTCTACGGCAACGGCTTGGGGCATATGCTGCGCACCGCCGTCAAAAACGAAAACAGAGCCACCATCTTCGGCTACTATGTGGACAATCCCGACGCTTTCGGCGTGGTGGAATTTAACGACCAGGGCATTCCCGTCTCCATCGAGGAAAAGCCAAAGCAGCCGAAGTCCAACTATGCCGTCACGGGGCTGTACTTCTACGACAACCGTGTGGTGGAATACGCCAAAGCACTCAAGCCCTCCACACGGGGTGAATTGGAAATCACCGACATCAACCGCATTTATCTGGAAAACGGCGAATTGGACGTTCAGCTGATGGGACGTGGCTTTGCGTGGCTGGACACCGGCACGGTGGAGAATCTGATGAATGCCGCACAGTTTGTGCGCACCATCGAAACCTTGCAGGGCATCATCGTTTCCGCACCGGAGGAGATCGCCTACAATATGCGCGGGATCTCCAAACGGCGTTTGCTCAGCTCCGCAGAGAAATACGGCAAATCTACATACGGTCAGCATTTGATTCGTGTGGCGGAAGGCAAGATCCTCTATTCCACCCAACCGGGTCAGCGTCCCCGTTGGGGTCGTGAAGATGACAGCCAGGCCGAGATCTACTCTCAGCCGTAAAGGAGTCTACCATGAACAAGATCGAGACCGGTCTCGCCGGTTGCTATATCATCGAGCCTCAGCTTTTCGGGGATGACCGAGGCTGGTTTTATGAATCCTATTCCCGGGAAAAATTTGCGCAAATCGGCATCGACACCGTTTTTGTGCAGGACAATCGCTCCTTTTCCGCCCAGAAAGGAACGCTGCGTGGTCTGCACTGCCAAACGGAACCTCATGCACAAGCAAAGCTCATCTGCGCCACCCGAGGAACTATTACCGATGTGGCCGTCGATATCCGTGAAGGCTCCCCCTCGTATATGCAGCACATCTGTGTGGAGCTGTCCGCCGAAAACCATCGGATGCTCTACATCCCCAAAGGTTTTTTGCACGGGTTTGTGACCCGCACGGAAAACGTGGATGTCTTTTACAAGGTGGATGATTTTTACGCACCCGAAAATGACCGCAGCGTGCGCTACAACGATCCCGCTTTCGGCATCGACTGGAACGTGGAAAGCCCTATTCTTTCCAAAAAAGATTCCGAAAATGTGCCGCTTGCCGCATCGGACATCCGTTTTCACTTTTAAGAGGACAGCCCTATGAAAGTTATTGTCACCGGCGCCCACGGTCAGCTTGGCTCTGATGTGGTTTGCGCCCTGCAAAAGAGCGGTCACACACCGATTCCTGCCGATCGGGAGGAATTTGATATCACCGACGCCGACCAGACGCAGGCGTTTTTCCTTTTACATCGCCCGGACGCAGTGATCCACTGCGCCGCCTATACCGCCGTGGATAAAGCGGAGTCCGAAGCCGATATTTGCCGGCTTGTCAATGTGACCGGCACGGAAAATGTTGCCCGTGCCGCTGAAATGTTCCACGCCAAAATGCTCTATATCAGCACCGACTATATATACGGTGGTCAGGGAGAAACGCCCCTGTGCGAATCCAGTCCCGCTTCACCATTGAATGTTTACGGGCAGACCAAGTATGCGGGCGAGCTGGCGGCGCAAAAATGCAGCCGCCTGTTCGTTGTGCGCACCTCTTGGGTGTTCGGACTGGGCGGATGCAACTTTATCAAAACCATCCTCCGCCTTGCAAAGTCCGGCGGCACACTGCGTGTGGTCTGTGATCAGGTCGGTTCTCCCACTTTTACGGAGGATTTGGCGGTGCTGCTGTGTGCCATGATCGGCACGGACAAGTACGGCACATACAACGCCACCAACGAAAATTTCTGCTCCTGGTTTGACTTTGCCCAAACCATCCTGCGAAAGAGCGGTCAGAGTGCAAAGGTTCTCCCTGTATCCAGTGAAGAATATAGCGCACCTGCCGTACGACCCAAAAATTCACGCCTGTCCAAACAAAAGCTGTCCGACAACGGCTTTTCCCGTTTGCCCTCGTGGGAGGACGCACTGGACAGATTCCTTGCCCGATATTTGGTCAGCGCATAGTCCCTCCCGCCGCAGATTCTCGTCTGCGGCACTTCTTTTTTCTGTTTTTTTCACATACAATAGCAGAAAACGGAAAAGAGGAACGCTATGAATACGATCACAAAACCGATCTCTTTGACCACAGAAGAGAAGGAGCTGCTGGATGTGCTTTATCGGCAGAGTAAATTCTGCGACGGTATGCAGATCAATTTTCTTTCCGCAAAACTCGGTTTGCCCTCTGTCTCGGCAGAATCCGCTGCACAGAATCTTCATGCGCAGGGACTTGTTCACTTTCAGAAATACGGCGTTTTGCGCCTGACAGAATACGGTAAAAATTACTTGCAAGGCGGCACGGGTTCTGCCGCATTGCATACAGGTGATGCATATGAAAAAAGCTATCCTTATCCCGGACTCCTTTAAGGGCACACTCTCCTCTGCACAGATCTGCGACATTCTGCAAGAGCGCATTCACTGCCATTTTCCGCAATGCGAAACGGTCTGCATTCCTGTGGCGGACGGCGGCGAAGGCACCGCAGAAAGCTTCCTTGCCAGTGTGGGCGGGCAGAAAGTTTACTGCACGGTCAAAGGACCGTTTTTTGAAGATATGCCGGGGTACTATGCCCTTTTGTCCGACGGCACCGCCGTGGTAGAAACAGCGGTTTGTGCCGGTCTGCCCCTGGTCGGCGAACAGCGTGATCCCCTGCGCGCCACTACCTATGGCGTGGGGCAGCTGATCGAAAAAGCCATACAGGACGGGTGCAAAAAAATCATTGTCGGGCTCGGCGGCTCCGCCACCAACGACTGCGGCGCAGGTGCGGCGGCGGCGCTGGGCACGGTGTTTTATGATGCGGAAGGGAAATCGTTCATTCCCACAGGCGGCACCCTGTCGCAGATTGCGAAGATTCAAAAAGCAGACCTCCCGCAAGACGTGCAGATCCTTGCCATGTGCGATATCGACAACCCACTATTCGGCCCCACGGGCGCTGCACACGTTTTTGCGCCGCAGAAAGGCGCCGATGCAAGGGGCGTCAAGCTGCTGGACGAGGGACTGCAACACGCAGCGGAAATGATTCTAAAGAACCTCGGCACAGACGTTTCTGTCCTTCCCGGCGGCGGAGCGGCAGGCGGGCTTGGTGCAGGGCTGTTTGCTTTCTGCGGCGCAGAACTTCGTTCCGGCATCGAAACCGTTTTGGAGACGGTCGGCTTTGACGCCATGCTGCGGGACGCGGACATCGTTTTTTCCGGCGAGGGCAAGCTGGACAGCCAAAGTCTCGGCGGAAAAGCGGTCATCGGTATCGCCGCACACTGCAAGGCACAGGGCGTGCCGCTCATCGCCATTGTCGGCGGGGCAGAACGGGAGCTTCCACAGGTCTTTGACGCCGGCGTCACCGCCGTGTTTCCCATCGGCCGCCTGCCGGAGGATTTTTCCGTCAGCCGTACCAAAAGCGAGATCAACCTGTATGAAACAGCAGATAACATCCTGCGCCTGCTGCGCAATTCTCAGCGGATGTAATACGATACCACATACAGACATCCGGGATCGCTGCATTATGGATGCTCGAGGTTTTCTCTCTTAGTGGATTCGAAGTTTCTCGCCTTAATAGAATGTGCGCTCCCTGCACATACAAAAAAGAACCGGGCTTCGCTTAAAAACGAAGTCCGGTTTTTTGGAGCAGGCGACGGGAATCGAACCCGCGTAGTCAGCTTGGGAAGCTGAAATTCTGCCATTAAACTACGCCTGCATGGGTGATGTGGTGCCGATGGTCGGGCTCGAACCGACACGCTGTTGCCAGCGAGGGATTTTAAGTCCCTTGCGTCTGCCAATTCCGCCACATCGGCACGTTGAATACTTTACTATTATATGCGCTTTCTGCGCATTTGTCAACTCTTTATTTTCAAGTCTTTCCGCTTTCCTTTTCGGGTACAATTCGTCACGATAACTATTTCTCATTTTTCCAAAAATGTATTTACATCGCACATTGGCTGTGTTATAATACAAATATTGTTAATAGGTGTAGTTGGTGCACCTAAAGGAGAGATGAGATATGCACAAGAATATACAAAAGTTTCTTTGCGCTGCAGCTGCGGCTTTGTGCGTTGGCGCAGCCGGTTTTGGCATCTCCTGCGCAAGGGATGCGCAGCTCACCGCAAACGCTTCAGCCGTGGAGGATGTCGCCGGAACCAAGCGTTATTTGATCTCCAGCCCCTACAAAGACGTTGATTGGGACACATGGGGACATTATAAAGCTGCCACCCATGTCCATACGGACATGAGCGACGGCAACATCAAGTTCGCACAGCAGATCGAAAACTATTACAGTCTCGGCTACGACTGTTTGTCCATCACCGACCACGGTACGGTCAACTATGGCTGGACCGCCAGCAAAAGCCGTCACACGATCTTTGCCTATCAGGCATTCACCTTCGGTTCTCCCAAAGCGCTCTCCTCCTCTCGTAACACGGAGATCACCACCGGTGTCGGCAGAGACGGCCGTGGGATGATCGACATCCCCTACGGCATTGAGCTGAACGGCTCCTCCACTGCCAAATGTCACATCAACAACTACTTCGCCGATGCCGGCGACGGTGATATGGAGCTGAGTTCCTCCGGTGTTTCCGGCTGTGTCACCGCCGTTTCCAAGAGCCACAAGGCCGGTGGCATCACGCACATCAACCATGTGGGTGAATTTATGTCCGCCAACGATCAGGCCACCCTCGCCGATTGCAAAGCAAACGTCTATACAAAGAGCTTTATTGACGATTTCGCCAACAGCGTTTTCCGTACATACAGCTCCTGCATCGGCATGGAGCTGGTCAACAAGGGCGACGGACGTACCAAGTGGGACAGATATCTCTACGATGAACTGCTCAACCGTCTGGCACCCGAGGGTCGTACCCTTTGGGGCTTCTGCGAAGATGACGCCCACAAGGACGGCGAGCTTGCCAAAAACGTTCAAACCTTTATGATGCCGTCCAACACGGCCGCCAATGTGCGCACTGCCATGGAGACCGGCGCTTTCTTCGCCAGCACGATCAATGCCAACGAGGATTTGGATCACAGCATTTCCCACACAAACTTCCAGATCCACAACTATCCCACTGTCAACCGCATCACCACCGATGACGTCCACAGCCAGATCACCTTTGAGGTTGTCAACGCCGACAAGGCTGTTTTGATCACGGGCGATTCCATCGGCAACGGCGGCAAGATCATTGATACCGTCACCTGTGACACCGCAGGCTCCGTCATCACCTTTGACCTGAACAAGTACGAAAGCGATATCACCAAGGGCTATGTCCGTGTGTACTTCTCCGGCCCCGACGGTTTGACCTACGTCCAGCCGTTCTATCTGACGGAGTCCAGTTACGCTACCAACGTGCCTGTGACGTTCAACGTCACGCTGAACGGTGCGTCTATTTCGGACTATTCCATCAGCATCAAGAACTCCAAGAATGTTCTGGTTTCCATGACACAGAAAAATATTGCCCTGATCACTTCTCCCGAAACCTACACCTACACCATCACCGCAAACGGTGTGGCAACCGAGACCGGCTCCTTCTTGATTTCGGATGCTGATTTTGTTGAAAGCAACTCCTACACGCTGGATATTGCGCTCCAGTCCATTCCTGAGCTGGTATTTGATACACAGCAGGGCGTTCAGGTGGATGCAGACAACGGTTTCGTAACCGGACTTTCTCTCGGTGAGGACATTACCGATCTTGCCGTTTCCTCCAACTCCTACGGCACCGTTGAGTTGGTTCCCACCGAAAACGGCTATGGTACCGGTACCAAGATCAACCTGATCTTTAACGGCGAAGTGATCGACTCGTACAGCTATGTCATTTTCGGAGACACTGACGGCGACACAAGAGCAGACGCAACGGATTCCGTGCTTTTGGAAGCATTCCTGAATCCCAATGTTCGCTTTGAAATGTCCCCTGCCGCTCTTCGTGCATCCGATGTCAACAACGATGGATACTACGACCAAGAGGATGTAAAGCTTCTTCGTCAGATCGGCATGGAGAAAGAATATACGATCGAACAAAACAGATAAACGCAAAACGGTCTGTTCCTCGTGCAACAGACCGTTTTCCATAGATCGGAGTGTATACCCTTATGCGCTACGCTGTCATTGGCTGCGGTCGAGTTTCCCCGCATCACATCTCCGCCGCCATAGAAAATAACCTGCAAATCGTTGCACTGTGCGACTTGGAGCAGGCGAAACTGCTCGAAAAAAAGAACGCCTTTTCTCTGTCGGAGGATGTACACCTGTACACCGACTATAAAGAAATGCTTGCCGCTGAAAAGCCGGAGCTTGTCGCCATCGCCACCTCCTCCGGTGCACACGCTGAAATCGCCATCGACTGCATCCACGCCGGTTGCCATGTGATCATTGAGAAACCGATTGCGCTCTCCCTTGCCGACGCAGACCGCATCCTTGCCGCCGAAAAAGAGATGCACGTCAAGGTTTGCACCAATCATCAAAACCGTTTCAACGCAGCCATTCAGCAGATGCGCAACGCCCTGCTGGCCGGAAGATTCGGCAAGCTTCTCTACGGCACCACTTCCATCCGCTGGAATCGAGACGAAGCCTACTACAAAAGCGCCGACTGGCGTGGTACATGGGCTGAGGACGGCGGCACACTGATGAACCAGTGCATCCACGCTATTGACCTTTTGCGCTGGATGCTCGGGGATGAGATCACCGAAGTGGTCGGTTTCACAGACAATTTGCTGCATCCATACATAGAGGCCGAGGACATCGGGCTTGCCATGCTTAAATTTAAAAACGGCAGCTATGGAATGATCGACGGCACCATCACCACCTTTGGCGGCGATTACGAAGAAACGCTGACGTTGTTCGGGCAAAAAGGACTTGCCAAAGCAGGCGGCAAATGCGTCAACAAGATCGACGAATGGCGCTTTGCAGACGGCACAGATACAGAATCCTGTGTACAAAAGGAATGCGGCGAAAATCCTCCGAACGTCTACGGTTTCGGTCACAAATCCATCTATACCGATATGCTCGAAGCGATCCGTGAGGATCGTCCGCCCTATGTGGATTCTGCCGCAGGTCGGCGTGCTTTGGAAACGGTGCTTGCCATTTATAAATCCGCCGCCGAGGGAAAACCCGTTCGTCTGCCTTTAGAAAACTGCTCCACCTTGGATTTTGAGGGTCGATTTGATGAAACCATTCATTCATGAAAGCAGCTATATTGACGAGGACGTCCGAATCGGTGAGGACACCAAGATCTGGCACTTCTGCCATGTGCAGAAAAGCGCCGTGATCGGAAGCCGATGTACCCTCGGACAAAACGTCAATGTTGCTCCCGGTGTGCAGATCGGAAACGGCGTAAAGATTCAAAACAACGTTTCTGTCTACGAGGGCGTGACGCTGCAGGATGACGTATTCTGCGGTCCTTCCGTGGTGTTTACCAACGACAGATTTCCAAGAAGC
Source organism: Oscillospiraceae bacterium (assembly GCA_029012165.1). Taxonomy (GTDB): domain Bacteria; phylum Bacillota; class Clostridia; order Oscillospirales; family Acutalibacteraceae; genus UBA1425. Next base: position 18,436 of record JAQXLO010000019.1, read on the forward strand.
AGTGCCCGACCGAGCGAATACGCCAAGACCCTGGTTTGTAAAGGCGCATCCATCGGCGCCAATGCCACCGTTGTCTGCGGCACGGTGATCGGCGAATACGCCATGATCGCCGCCGGCGCCGTGGTCACCAAGGATGTGCCGCCCCACGCTTTGATGGCGGGCGTACCCGCAAAACAAATCGGCAGTGTCTGCAAATGCGGACAACGCCTGACTAAGGATATGCGATGTCCCGTCTGCAGCAGAGAATGGGATTTGCGTATACCACCCGACGAGAGGTGAATCCATGAAATTCAGCCAAGCATCTTTGATCGTCAGTATCGCCGCCGCCATGATCATCTTCGGGTTGACTGTGTTCCTGATTTTACAGTTCAATTTCCTGGTGGGCATTCTCTTTGGCATAGGTGCATTCCTTGTTTTGATTCTGTCTATGATGATCTTCAGTAAAAAGAACAAATGATTCATGCCGTATTCCGTCACGGGATACGGTTTTTTTCTTAAAAGTTTTAAAAATCGCTTTTCTTTTCCAAAATAATATGGTATAATGCTTTAAAGCATAATCGCTTTAAACTGATAAAGTGAGGGGTACGCAATGCCTATTGTCGATATTCTGAGAAAAAATGTGGAGCTGTACGGCAACGATGATGCGCTGATCGAACTTAACTACGAAGCCGAGGACAAGAAAGCATGGAGCGAACTGGAGTTGGTGGAGCCGGCACAAAAGTTTGGCTACCGCAGTGTGATGACTTGGAAGCAGTTTGACGACACCGCCAATCGTTTTGCCAACTATTTGCTTTCCATCGGCATCGGAAAAGATGACAAGGTCGCTATCCTGCTGATGAACTGCATGGAGTGGCTTCCCGCCTATTTCGGCATCCTGAAAACCGGCGCTTGGGCAGTGCCGCTGAACTACCGCATTCCCGCTGATGAGATCCAGTACAGCCTCGAAAAATCCGAAGCCAGCGTTCTTCTCTTTGGAGAAAGCTGTATTGAGCGTGTGGAATCCATCCGAGACAACCTCCCCGGTATTCGGGAGTATCTCTACACCGGCTCCAACAAGCCGGCGTTTGCCAAGGATTTTACCAGCTCCATTTTGGATTTTGACACGACGGATCCCATGATTCCGCTGAGCGATGATGACTTTGCGGCAATTTACTTTTCCTCCGGCACCACGGGTTTTCCGAAGGCGATCCTGCACAAGCATCAGAGCCTGATGTGCGCTTGCCAGACCGAGCAGAAACATCACGGACAGACCAAGGAGGACATTTTCCTGTGCATCCCTCCCCTGTACCACACCGGTGCCAAAATGCACTGGTTCGGCAGTTTTTTGGTCGGCGGCAAGGCAGTTCTTCTGCGTGGCTCCAAGGCCGAATGGATCCTTCGTGCCGCATCGGAAGAAAAATGTACCATCGTCTGGCTGACGGTTCCGTGGACGCAGGACGTGCTCTGCCTTTTGGAGGACGATAATTTTGACAAAACTCCCTACGATTTCTCCCACTGGCGTATGCTCCATATCGGCGCACAGCCTGTTCCGCCCAGTCTTGTTGCCCGCTGGCTGAAGATCTTCCCCAACCACCAGTACGACACCAACTACGGTCTGAGCGAATCCATCGGTCCCGGCTGTGTGCATCTCGGTGTGGAAAACACCCACAAGGTCGGTGCGATCGGCGTTCCCGGCTATGGCTGGGAAGTCAAAATTGTGGACGAAAACGGGGAAAAAGTCAAACAGGGCGATGTGGGCGAGCTTTGCGTCAAGGGACCCGGCGTGATGACCTGCTACTATCACGATGAAGAGGCTACAAAGGCCGCTTTGAAAGATGGCTGGCTGTATACCGGCGATGTTGCCATGATGGATCCGGACGGCTTTATCTATCTGGTTGACCGCAAAAAGGATGTCATCATCATGGGCGGCGAAAACATTTATCCCGTCCAGATCGAGTCCTTCATCATGAAACATCCTGCTGTCAAATCCGTCGGCGTGATCGGTCAGTTCCATCCCCGCCTGGGCGAAATCCCTGCCGCAATTATTGAATTAAAGGAAGGGTTTACCTGCACGGAGGAAGAAATGAACGAATTCTGTCAGGGGCTTCCCCGTTTCAAGCGTCCGAAAAAAATCATTTTCGCCCCCGTCCCCCACAATCCCACCGGCAAAATTGAAAAGCCGAAGCTGCGTGCCATGTACGGCGGCAACCGTCTTGTGGCTTTCCAGAACGAAATTCAAAGCGAATAAATTCAACGTGCTGTCCGAAATTTTGTGACAGCACGTTTTCTCTTTGAGAAGAAATTATTGTTGAAATTTATTCCATGCTATGTTAAAATTATTTTTAATCCAAGCAACTGTGTTGCTTAAATGGCGGTGATCATATGTATGACAAATTTGACCCAATGAAAAGCGCAGAACTGGTTCACCACTATATCACAAATATGGTTGACCCTGCTTACGACAATCTTCCCTACTGGCTCCTTTTGCCGAACAAAAAGCCTGCAGAAGCTGCGCATTGCAGAGTAGATGATGCGGAGCTGGTCGGTTCTTGGTACGAGGGACTTGTCAGCGCCATGCGGATGCTGGGCACGACCCGAGGAGACGATGTAAAACAGTCGCTTCGTAGACATTTGATGAAATCCTGGGGAGAACACGGACTTCGGTTCTGCGAACCCTATGTGTGGACACACACGGTACACGCATCTTTCCATGAGATGGGGTATATTTTACCGGGGCTTAACATGATCTCGGAGGATTATCCTGAGGACGAGGAGAACGAAAAGAGGATCTCCGAACTCATCCGGGGAATGCGTTCGCTCGTGATTGAACGAAAAGTCTGCACGTTTTGGTCAGGCGACTCCTTGGAAGATGAACCCATCTATCAATTTCCGAATGACGTTTACCTCAAAGACGGCGGATTCGATCTGACAAGACATACAGGCCGAGGAGAGCAAGCGATACGCAATGCCGTTATGCTGCAAGCACTTGTTCGCAGATATGAACTAAAAAAGGATGAAGTTGCGCTCGATCTTGCCATCGGCATCGCCAACTATGTCCTCGGTCCGTCCAGATACTTCAACTACAAAATGGAGTTTTTCGGTCATGTCCATTCCGCTATGTGGTTTGCCTGCGGTCTGGTGAAACTCGGCAGACTGATCGCAAATGAGGAATACATCCTCAAGGGCAAAGGCATCTACGACTATGTGCGCAGTATTTCCTCGTCCTTCGGATGGGTTCCCGAGTATGCCCAGTGGCATCCCGTTGAGGAGGAGCACTGCGAAACTTGCTGTATTCGGGATATGATCGTCTGTGCGAAAGAGCTGATTTCCTGCGGGTATGATGCCTATTGGCAGGACATCAACCTTTTCATCCGCAATCAGTTTGTAGAGAATCAAGTGAAATACACAGGGTACGTGGAATGCGACAATACAAAGCCGGACGAAAACGGCATCACCTATCACGACATTGACAAACGGATGATCGGCGGATTCACAGGTGGAAGCGAGCCTGCATCCATCTCCCTTTCCAGATTCCGTTCGATTGCGGGCTGCTGTGTCGGCACCGCTCCCGTTGCGCTGAAGCTTGCGTGGGATAACGCAATTACCGAAGAGAACGGCGCATGGATTTGCAACATTCCCTGCGACAAAGAAACGGATATGCTTCGTATGAAATCCGATATCCCCAACGAGGGAAAAATCACCCTTGTTACAAAAACGGATTGCAAAGCGGGATTCCGGGTCTACCCCTACATGAACGGCATGACACTTTTTGTCAACGGAAAAGCGGTGGACAGCACCGCCGAAAATGAGATCGTATGCGTACCTCTGCATGAGGGAGACGAACTCGTTTGCTCGTTCCCCTTGGAAACGCAGGAAAGAAAAGAGACCGTCCGAGGCACGGAGTACACCGTGTTCTGGAGAGGTCCCGATGTGGTAGACATCACGCCGAGAGGCGAACACGTGCGACTGTATCAGCGAGACGACCGCATCCCGAAGTATTATCCGACTG
>JAQXLO010000020.1 GCA_029012165.1 Oscillospiraceae bacterium
CCATTCCTGTCAGGATTGCCCGTATACCTATAACGACAGCGAAGTCGATGCCCTCGGACATGATGCGGATAGCGAACCGCTCAAGGAAGCGACCTGCATCGAGCAGGCGGTCTGCTCCGTCTGCGGCGAGAGCTACGGCGAGTTGAACCCCGAAAACCACGCCGGAATCGCCCAGTGGACAACGACCGAGAACACCCACCAAAAGCATTGGAACTGCTGCAATGCGACTATCGTCGAAACCGAAGCACACAAATGGGATCGTGGCGTCTGCACCGACTGTGACTACATCTGCACCCACACGGGCGGCGAAGCGACCTGCACGGAGCAGGCTGTTTGCGAAATCTGCGGTCTGCCCTACGGCGAAGCTCTGCAGCATGACTATACCGCATGGACGGCGGTCACCTTGGAGGATAAGACGTCTGTTGAGCATACACATACCTGTACCCGTTGCGGCGATACGCAGACAGCGCCGCACCGTTTCACCGATTGGGAACACAAAACCAAGAGCACCTTCTTTGAGGACGGCGAGGATGAGCGCACCTGCACAGTTTGCAAACACACTGAGTATCGCTTGGTGTACAGCACCCTGCATCGCATCCTCTATTGGCTCGAGGGCTTCGGAATTTTCCTTGTGGCGGTCGCCTTGTCTCCGTTCTTCTGGATCATCAAAACGTCCAGCCCCGCTCTGTATCAAAAGCTTGTCCACGCTCTCACGGGTAAATAATCAGAACTAAACCAGTACAAAGCCTGTCGGATCCTTCTGCGGACTCGGCAGGCTGTTTTTTTATGCACTCCGCTGTTGCAGATCATTCAAAATAAGTTGACAATTTAAATAAAAGTTGCTATAATAGCCTTACTTTATTGCATGAAAGCATTAAAGCACTAAATCATTTCACCCTTGTCCGAATCGTTGGATAAAAAATATTGGAGGTTTTCTTATGAAAAAGTTGGCATCTGTTTTCATGGCACTCGCACTGGTCGCAGGCATTTTTGCATTTGCCGGCTGCGGCAATGCAGCCACATCCGAATCCAAGGTCTACAAAGTCGGCATCTGTCAGCTCGTGACGCATGACGCACTTGACGCTGCAACCGAGGGCTTCAAGAAAGCGCTCGAGGACAAGCTCGGTGCGGAAAATGTGAAGTTCGACTATCAAAATGCGGCGAATGACTCCGCAACCTGTACGACCATCGTCAACAGCTTCGTGTCCAAAAACGTTGACCTGATCATGGCGAATGCAACGCCGGCGCTGCAGGCGGCACAGAACGCAACCGCCACCATTCCGATTCTCGGCACTTCCATCACGGAGTACGGCGTGGCGCTGGGCATCAGCGACTTCAGCGGCACCGTGGGTGGCAATGTTTCCGGTACTTCCGATTTGGCGCCCCTGACCGAACAGGCGGACGCACTGCTGGAGCTTTGCCCCGATGCCAAGACGGTCGGTCTGCTCTACTGCTCCGCAGAGGCAAACTCCGAGTATCAGGTCAAGGTCGTTGAGGAATATCTCGCCGGCAAGGGTCTGACCTGCACTCGCTATTCCTTCGCCGACTCCAACGACGTTTCGACCGTCACAGAAAACGCTGCTTCCAACAGCGATGTCATCTACATCCCCACCGACAACACGGCGGCTTCCTGTACGGAAACCATCGGCAATATCGTCAGAGCAAAGAAGGTTCCCGTGTTCGCCGGTGAAGAGGGCATCTGCAAGGGCTGCGGTATTGCGACGCTGTCCATCAGCTACTACGATCTCGGGTACAAGACGGGCGAAATGGCTGCGCAGATTCTCACGGGCGAGAGCAAAATTGAAGAAATGCCCATCGAGTATGCACCTGCAACGAAAAAGTACAACAAGGAAATCTGCGAAGAATTCGGCATGGCGATTCCGGATTCCTATATCGCCATCGAAGCGTAATTCGATTTTATCCATCAAAAAGAGGTTTCTATGCTTAATTCACTATGGAGCGCTCTGCCCGGCGCAGTCGCACAGGGCTTAATCTGGGGATTGATGGCGGTCGGCGTGTATATAACCTTCAAAATCCTCGACGTTGCGGATTTGACCGTGGACGGTTCCATCTGCACGGGTGCCGCCGTCTGCACTGTTTTGATCATCGATGGAAAACCCGTGGCCGTGGCTTTGATCGCCGCAGTTTTAGCGGGGATTCTTGCCGGCATTCTAACCGGCATCTTTCACACCGCTCTTGGCATTCCGGCAATCCTTTCCGGCATTTTGACCCAGCTTATTTTGTGGTCGGTCAATCTGAAAATTCTCGGAAAAGCGAATCAGTCCGTTTCTGCCAGAGCATATGACGTGATTGTTTCGCAAATGCAGATTCCGAAAGCCTGCATTGTGCTGATGATCGTCAGTATCGTTTTGATCGCTTTTCTGTATTGGTTTTTCGGTACGGAGCTGGGATGTTCCATTCGTGCAACGGGCTGCAACCTCAACATGAGCCGTGCGCAGGGAATCAATGTCAACTTTACGAAAATATTCGGACTTGCATTGTCCAACGGCATTGTTGCCCTTTCGGGTGCATTGCTGTGCCAGTACCAGGGCTTTACCGACATCAACATGGGCAGAGGTGCCATCGTCATCGGTCTTGCCGCCGTGATTATCGGTGATGCAATCATTTCTCATTTCTCATCGAATTTTGTTGCCAGACTGTCTGGCGTCATTCTCGGCGGCATTGTGTATTACATCGTCTACCAGATCGTGATCGTCCTCGGGCTGGATACGGATTTGCTAAAGATGTTCTCGGCGCTGGTTGTTGCGCTTTTCCTTGGACTCCCGTACTTAAAGAGCAAATATTCCAAAGTAAAACCCAAAAAGGGAGAAAAAGAAAATGCTTGAACTTGTCAACGTAACAAAAACTTTTAATCCCGGAACAGTCAACGAAAAGGTTGCTCTGAACAATCTGAGTCTGCGATTAAATGACGGCGATTTTGTGACCGTCATCGGCGGCAACGGCGCAGGAAAAAGCACCCTGCTCAACGCCATATGCGGCACATGGAAGCTGGATTGCGGCAGCGTCGTCATCGACGGCAAGGATGTGACAGCTTTGCCGGACTACAAGAGAGCGAAGTTTCTGGGACGGGTGTTCCAGGATCCGATGATGGGCACTGCGCCCGATATGGAAATCCAGGAGAATCTGGCGCTTGCGAAGCGCAGAGGCAGACGCAGAGGACTGAAATGGGGCATCACATCGGCTGAAAAGGAAGAGTACAGAAAAATGCTCGAACAGCTCGATCTGGGTCTTGAAAAGAGGCTGACTTCCAAGGTTGGTCTGCTCTCGGGTGGGCAGAGACAGGCGATCACGCTGCTGATGGCGTCGATGCAGCAGCCGAAAATCTTCCTTCTCGATGAACACACCGCCGCATTGGATCCGAAAACCGCCGCAAAGGTTCTCGAAATTACCGAAAAAATCGTATCCGAAAATCACTTGACCACCCTGATGATCACGCACAATATGAAAGACGCCATCCGACACGGCAACCGTCTGATTATGATGCATGAGGGCAGAATCGTCATTGATGTAAAAGGGGAAGAGAAGAAAGCACTGACCGTTGAAAAGCTGCTGGAAATGTTCACCAAAGTGAGCGGCAGCGAGTTCAGCAACGATAGAGCGATCCTCTCCTGACAAAACAAACAGAGCCACGAATCCGGCATTGCGCTGATTCGTGGCTTCTTTTTTTATGTACTTTACTTTTGCCAGAATTTGCGGTCAAGGGAGCGGTACTGAATCGCTTCGGCGACGTGGGGGAAGTCGATTTCGTCACTGCCGTCGAGGTCGGCGACCGTGCGGGCGACACGCAATATTTTATCGTATGCCCGGGCGGACAGCCCCAGCGTATCGAACGCCCGTTCCAGCAGCTTCAGCGCCGAAGCTGTGGGGCGGCAGAATTCCTGCGTGAGAGAAGCGTCCATGTGTCCGTTGCAGGCGGCGGCAGTGCCTTCGAGCCGCTTTTGCTGGATTTTGCGTGCTTTGTTGACCCGCTTGCGGATGTCGGCGGAGCATTCGCTCTTTTGCGTGTCCGACAGCTTTTGAAAGTCCACGGGCGGGACTTCGATATGGATGTCCAGTCGGTCGAGGACAGGCCCCGACACCTTGGCGAGATACCGTGCCGCCGCACCGCTCGGGCAGGTACACTCCCTCGTCGGATGCCCGTAGAATCCGCACGGACACGGGTTCATCGCCGCAACGAGCATGATGTTGCAGGGGAAGGACAGCGTTCCCGCCACACGGGAGATGGTGATTTTGCCGTCCTCCATGGGCTGACGGAGAATTTCCATCGCCATGCGGGAAAATTCGGGCAACTCGTCGAGGAACAGCACGCCGTTGTGCGACAGGGAGATTTCCCCCGGCTTCGGGATGGAGCCGCCGCCGGAGAGACCTGCCGGAGAAACGGTATGGTGCGGGGAGCGGAACGGGCGAGATGTAATCAGCGGCGTGTCCGCAGGCAAGCATCCGGCGATGGAATACAGCTTGGTGGTTTCGAGACTTTCCGCAAACGTCATGTCGGGCAGGATGCCGGGCAGACGCTTGGCGAGCATACTTTTGCCCGAACCGGGCGGACCGATCATCAGCAGATTGTGTCCGCCTGCCGCCGCAACCTCCAGCGCACGCCGTGCCTCGAACTGCCCCTTCACGTCGCTGAAATCGGGACAGGGAAGAGGATTTGTACTGTGCGGGATGTCATCGGGTGTAACGGCAGTGAGCGGCTGCTGACCGGCTAAATGCAGAAAAATATCCGTTACATTCTGCACCGGGTACACGTCAATGCCCCGCACGACAGCGCATTCCCGGGCATTCTCTGCCGGGACGAATACCGAACGGATGCCGCTCTCCATGGCTCGAATCACCATGGGCAGTGCGCCGTTGATGCGGCGCAGGGTACCGTTGAGGGACAGCTCCCCTAAAAAGGCAGACTGCGATGTGTTGCAGGCAAGCTGTTTGGTCGAGATGAGCAAAGCGATCAGAATGGGCAGGTCGTAAATGGAGCCTTCCTT
>JAQXLO010000021.1 GCA_029012165.1 Oscillospiraceae bacterium
CAGACACCTCGGAGATATGTACCATCCCCGTGCCGCCGCAATCCAATTCCACGAAAGCGCCGAAATCCGTAAGACCCGTCACTTTCCCCTCCACAATAGCTCCAACCTCAGCCGCCATAAAAAGCAAATATCCTCCCCAAAAAAATTTATGACACCCCGATCACTGCCCGGCGTTCAGGTCGTAATAGACCCGCTCGTCCGGATACACATAACCGAGATCCTCATCCCTTGCTCTCTTTTCCACAAAAGCGTTCAGGTCGCCCTGCGCCAAAAGCTGCGCCAGATCCTCGTTCTCGGATCTGCGCAATTCGATCTGCTGCTCCAGCTGCTCGATCTCTGCCTTCTTCTCGGCAATCTGCGCACGAAGCCCGAACAAGGAAACGAAGAAATAACACACCATTGCGCAAAACGCCACGATGAGGAAAAGACTGCTTTTCTTTTTTGTTTTCTTTTTGGTCACATCTATCCACCCTGTACCCTTGTAATCGACAGCACTGCATTATTGCCTTAAATTATACACCAACTTTGCACGCAATTTCAAGAGAACATTTGTTTTTTTGAGAACTTTTTTTAATTTTATTTTTCCGCTCTCCTCCACGTTCTGCACCCTTTGACTGATTCGGCGCAGGGGCACGGATATTTTCTGCGCCGTCCTGCCGCAAAATCGGATGGCACTGCGCACACCGCAGCGAAAAGGTACGCCTGCCGCAAAGTACCAAAGGGCAAAGCCCAGACACTCTGCCGCAAGCATATACAGCCGCAGATCGCCGCCGTTCAAGGTCAGGTCAAACAAAAAGGAACACACTGCCGCCAAAAGCGCATAGCCGATCTCCCACGCCGCAAGTCCCTTTCCCTTGCTTAAAAGCAGACGAAACAGCGCAAACAGATCGTAGCCGATGCCCACCAAAAAGCCGAATCCCAGACTTTTGCAAAACAGCACCAGCTGCTCCTGCATGGATAAGATGTACGTCATCGGAACACCCTGCTGAAGAAGCCCTCATTCTTCGGCTGCTCCTGCGTATAGATCAGGGCATCGATCCTGCCGTCCACCGTCAGCTCCCCTGTCTCGATGTTCAGGTTACTGATATGCAGATCCATCCCCCGCACCGACAGCTCTCCCAGCTGCGTAAACACGGTGATCGTCCGATCATCGAAGCTGTCCACATCCGATACGCCCGTCACAGACAGGGCTTTGCGATCCTCCAGTACCACATTCTGCGGCAGCGTCTGCAGCTTTCTTTCCTCCTGCATTGCCATGCGTGTCTCTCCTTTCACAATATTTTCTGCCGGCGGCTGCGCACATTTTTACAGACCGGCCGCCGGCTCACGATCACGGTATCGTCCCCGATGACCTCGATATCCTCCCAACGGATGCGGATATCCTCCTCGTGTCCCAGCAGTCCGAAGCAGCGGTTGCGCCCGTAGATCACGATCGCCACCACCTTGCCCGAACAGGTGTCCACGTCCACATCGCAGATATTCCCGATGCGTTTCCCGTCACAGCGGCAGATCACATCCTTGTTCCGCAGATCCGTTACACAGCAGTTCATAGTTTCACCCCCGTTCATACCTATGAGAAAATGCGCAAAAAAATAACAGGAGCCGCCGCATTTTGCGACAGCTCCTGTCTTTTAAAGGTTCCTTAGAATTTTGCACGAAGCTCCACCACCTTGCCCATGACCGTCACCGGCAGGGAGACAACCTCTTCCATGGAATAGAACATGGGTTCAAAGGCAGGGTTCAGCGGCATCAGCACGATGCCGTTCTCTTTTTTGACCAGTTTTTTTACCGTGGCATCCCTATCCGAAACGAGAGCGACCACAATATCCCCGCTCTGCGCATCACTCTGTCGGCGCACGATGACCACATCGCCGGGACAAAAGCGGGGCTGCATACTCTCCCCCGCCACACGCAGCGCAAAAAAGCTGCCTCTGCGTGCCATCTCCGGCGTGATCTCCTCATAGCCGAGGATATCCTCCACCGCTTCCGTCGGCAGTCCTGCACGGATCACACCCAGGATCGGCACCCGGCAGACGTTCCCGGCACCGAACAGCGCATCCAAAGAAACGTCCAGTGCCTGCGCTAGCTTGGCAAGGCTTCGGTGATCCGGAGCGGTTCGCCCGTTCTCCCACTGGCTGATCGCCGTTTGGTGGACGCCGACACGGCGTGCCAGCTCAGACTGGGATATTCCCCTGCTGCACCGAATTTCCCGTATACGATTCATATCGTCCCTCCGTTCTGTTTATATTATGAGCGACTCTCTTAAGAAAGTCAAGGTCTAATTGTAAATTTCCTGTAAACTCCCTTGACAAACGAACATTTGTTCGCTAATATAAGAGTGTAACTATTACGCAAGGAAGAAGGGATCGAACAATGTATTTACAGCAGGATATTTCCCCCAGCGCCGACGAAGCCGCCATGGCTTCCCTGGCCTACAGCCAATGGGAACGCGCACAGGCGGAATCCATGGCGGAGTATGTACACCGGCGCAGAACCGTGGATCTGAGCCTGTTGGCGGACGAAGTGATTCGGGACAAGCTGACAGACAAGGAGCGGGAAGCTGTCACCCTGCACTTCTTCGACAGGCTGTCCCTCTCGCAGATTGCCGAGCGTCTCTCGGTCAACAGGGCAACGGTCAGCCGCACACTGGAACGGGCGCAGGAAAAGATACGGCAATACCTACAGTATGTGGTGCAGTACCAGTATAATCTGAAAAACGTCACGTTCCTGCCTTTGGCGGTTCGGGAAGCCATGGTCACTGCCGCCGCCAGACACCGCACCGTCGGCAGCTTCGCAGAGCGTCTCGTCCGTGCACGGGAATGCGAGAACATCTGCCCGGAACAACTCGCCCACTGTACGCAGATCCCGCCCGCAAGACTTGCCCGTCTGGAGAGCGGCGAGGCACTGCCGGATGCGGACGAGCTGCTGCGGATCGCCTGTTTTTTCGGCACGACCACAGACGCTTTGCTGAAAGGAGAATCCCATGGAACTGTTTGAACTCGGTCAGCAGTATGCGCACAGCGCAGAGCTGGTCACGGAACTTATCCACAAATACACATTGCAAATGCGCACCGCCAGAGCCACGGGAGACTGCAACGCCGAATACAAGCTCAAGCAAAAGCTGTGCGACCTGTACCGGCAAAGAGAGCATCTGCGGGATATTTCCCGACACCTGATCCACTACTATGACATACACTGAAACGGGAGGTTGTTTTTATGGCAGAATACAGAGGTATTGATGTTTCGGAATATCAGTCCGCCATCGACTGGACAAAGGTCAAGGCGGCAGGCAAGGACTTTGCCATCCTGCGCTGCGGCTACGGCAGGAACGCAGATCAAAAGGACACACGATTCGAGGAAAACTACACGAACGCCAAAAAAGCCGGTGTGCACGTGGGTGCTTATCTGTTCAGCTACGCCGTCACGCCGGAGCAGGCACGGCAGGAAGCGGAAAACTGTCTGGGCTTTATCAAAGGAAAGCAGTTTGAATACCCCATCGTGTACGATGTGGAAACGCCTGCACAGAAAAAGCTGGGGAAGGAAAAGCTGTCTGCCGTGGTGCAGGCTTTCTGTGAAGTGTTGGAGAAGAACGGGTACTATGTGAGTGTATACGCCAATCTTGATTTTTTGAACAATTATCTGAGCGCATCCATCCCCGAACGGTACGATATCTGGCTGGCGCAGTGGGCATCCAAGCCTACCTACAAAGGCAATTTCGGGATGTGGCAATACTCCGCCAACGGCACGGTGGACGGCATCCGGGGCGCCGTGGATCTGGACATCGCCTACAAGGATTATCCCGCCATCATGAAAAAAAACGGGCTCAACGGTTTTCCGGCGAGCGGTGACGTGCCCACGGTAAACACACCGTCGTTGTATACGGGCAAGGCGCTCTATCTCAACCAGACGAAGCTGTACACGTCCTCCACCACGCCCTATGCCTCCGGGCGCATCAGCGGTACATACTATCTCTACAGTGTTCCCGCCGCCAACGGTCGATACCGCATCACGAACCGAGCCTCCAAGGTGGGCAAAAAGCCCACGTGGCTGTTTGTCACCGGCTGGATCGACGGGTCGGAGATCGAGTAAGGTAAAATTGACAAAGCACACCTTTTTGGGTATACTAATGCCAAAGAGGTGTGCTTTTTTGAAACAGTTTGTAAAAAAATCCTATCGGCAATTTCTGCGCCTTTGGATGGCGGCGTGCCGCCGTTTGCCGCTTCGCCGGCGTGTGCTGTTTTTCTCCATCCGTGCTGAGGGGCATTTGCTGGAAAATGCCCAAACGGTCTATGATGCGCTTCCCGCCGAAAAGACCGTCTTTGCCCACCGCTATCCCATGCCGTCCAAATGGCGCCCGTTTATCTGGTATCTGATGCTCACGCACAAGGTCATCGTCACCGATGACTACCTGCCCTATCTGCGGGAGGTGAAGCTTCGTCCCGAACAGCGGGTGTTCCAGATCTGGCACGCCGGCGGCGGGTTCAAGAAAATGGGGTTTGACGTTTTCCCGAAGCCCGACACCATCCACGAGCAGTATGACGATGTGATCGTCACCGCCGAGGGATGCCGGCAATTCTTTATGTCGGCGTTTCGTCTGCCCGAGGACAAGGTACACGCCTACGGTCTGCCCCGCACGGACAAGCTGCTCGACCCGCAGTATCTCACCCGGACACGGGAGGCTTTCTTTGCCCGGAACCCGGACTGCAGGGGGAAGAAGCTGTATGTCTACTGCCCCACGTTTCGTGAGCAGGGACACAAGCGTATCCGCTTCGACCCAAAGCTGGATTTCGACCGGCTGGACACGGAGTTGCAGGACGACGAGATGCTGCTGATCCATATGCACCCGACGGTGGACTACACCTTTCTCGAAAAGCCGTACCGGCATATGCGGGACATGACGGCGCAGGAGGACACGCTGACACTGCTGTGCGTGGCCGATCTTTTGATCACCGACTACTCCTCCGTCATCGTGGAGGGGTCGATTCTGGGTCTGCCGATGCTGTTCTACTGTCCCGATTTCGACACCTATGAGCGGGGATTCTATCTGAACTACCCCGAGGATCTGCCGGGAGAAATGTTTACCGACGGCGCCGAATTTGCCGAGCGCCTGCGATATGCCCTTTCCCACCGCAGTCTGGAGCGGGAAAAAGAATACCGCCGCCGGCAAACAGCTGCCTGCGACGGTCATGCGACGGAACGGGTCGTGGATGTTATTTTGCGCTGGCTGTCCGAATAGCCATGTCCGCAATGCGGACGGCGGATCTTCCGTCCGGCGTGTCAAAATTGAATACGGTAAAGCGATGCAATGCGTCCCTGTCCGCCTCCGCCGTTTCGAGCGCTGTCAGCAGTTCCTCGAAGCTTTCGGCAACGGCGCCGGGGACGTAATTTTTATAGTCAAAATAAAAATCACGCTCGCCGCAGTATTTGCATAGGTCAAAGGCATAGAACACACAGGGCTTGTCCACCAGCGCAAAATCGAGACAGATGGAGGAGTAGTCCGTGATCACCATGTCGCAGGCGGCAATCAGATCGTTGGCGCTGGGATAGCTCGTGTAGTCCTCAACGCCCTGCGGCACACGGGTGTTTCTGCCGAACTGGGGATGCAGGCGCAAAATCAAACGGTACCGCTCGCCAAAGCGTTTCTCGAACGCTTCAAAGTCAAAGGTGTCCAAAAGATGTGCATTCTCGGTGGGGTCATCCCGAAATGTCGGTGCATAGAGGATGATTCTCTTCTCCGTATCGCCAAAAAGCTTGCGGCGCATTTCCCGGGCGTGGGCACCGTTTGCAGACTGTATGTAGCGGTCGGCTCGGGGGGAACCGAGGGGAAATACCTTTTCCTCGGTTACACCGAAGGCGGAGGCATACACGGGAACGACCCCCTTGGAGGAACAGACCACGGCATCCAGCCGGGCGTTGCCCTTTTTCACCCGTTCCACGACTTCCCCGGGCAGTCCGCCGATGTCCAGCCCGAACCGTTTGAACGCACCCTCGGCGTGCCAGAGCTGGATGACCACCGCTTTGTTTTGAAAATGCAGATCCGCCATGGGCATGAAGTTGTCGTTGAGATAGACGATGCCCGATGTGGCAAGGTCATAGGCGCCTTTCGTGAAAAAGCGCAGCATCCGCCACAAAGCGGACAGGGAACGCTTTTTCGGCTTGATGTCGGCGCCGGAAATGCGCACGGTACGGTAGCCTCTGGTTTGCATTTCCTTTTCCATGTCCCCTAAGGAATCCGTAAACGACGCCATGTGCGGGGACAGCAATGCCGTTTTTTTCGTTTGCAGCGGCAGGTGTGCACACAGGTTAAAGGACAGGGCATACAGCTTATAGGCAAGGTTTTTCATGATTGTTTCTCTCCATGCAATACGGTCAGGATCAGGCGGTACAGCAGACCGAAGCAGCATTTTTTAAGCGCTTCGGGCAGCTGCAGGCGCACCATAAAGCGCAGAATGCGCGGATCCGACGGGCAGTTGCCGCACAGGTGCAGGGTGTAGCGCCCCTTTTTCTGCTTCTTTGCCGTGCGGACAAAGCCTTCGTCCGGCAGAACGTGCAGATTTTTGCACGAACGCCAGCGTGCGGGGATCTCCGCCGACCGGGGCACGAACAACTCAAACAGGGGCATGGACTGCATATAGAGACTGTCCACGCACGCACCGTTCTCGGCGATCACACTCACCTGCGGATGGTTCGCCGCCGTGTCAAAGTCAAAGTACAAATGCGGCAGGTCGATATTGAGCCGACGTACTCTCGCCGCCGTTTTCGGATTCATCTGCTGTAAAAAGTGCATATGCCCTTTCTCGATCACCGACAGCATCTCTGCGTCCGTCTGCCACAGCAGACGGTAAAACTGGGAGATGAGCACATAGTCCCCTTTATAGAGGATCTCCTGCAAATACGCATCCCGCTTCTGTGCGTTTTCCCTTTCCAGCGCCCGCTTCGCCGCCGCTTCGATGCGCTCCATGGCGGTCAAAAAATCGGAGATGAGCTTTGTGCTCACCTGCTGGGAGACGGACGCCTCCTTGGCCGCATCGTGGCGGCGGTAGCGCATACAGGCATCCATGGTGCCGGTGATGGACTGCACCGCATCGGACAGGATGTATTCCATAAAGAATGCGCCCTCCTCGGAGTAGCCGATGTGCGGGAACGTCACCCCCGAACGGTGCAGGGTCTCCAGGCGGTAAAACTTGTTGCCCACCAAAAAGTTCCACAAAAGATTTTTGTTGAACTTGTCGATGGTTTTGCACTTGGCCAGCGCATCGGCATAGCCGTTGTATTTTTCCTCCACGGCGCCGAAGGATTGCAGGCGGCCGATGGCCACATCCGCCCCCGTTTGCTCCATCGCATCGGTGAAAGAGCGCAGGGAATCGGCGGTCAGCACATCGTCGCTGTCCAAAAAGAGGATATATTTCCCCGCCGCTTCCGACATGCCGTGGTTGCGGGCAGAGGACACACCGCCGTTTTCCTGCCGCACAAGGCGCACAAAAGGATGCGCAGCGGCATAGTCCGCCACGATCTGCGCCGTTTTGTCGGTGGAACCGTCGTCCACCACAATGGCTTCGATGTCCTGCATGGTCTGCCCCGCCAGGCAGTCCAAGGTTTGCAGAATGTATTTTTCTGCGTTGTACGCCGGTACAACGACTGTTACTGTTGGCATACGCACTCTCCGTCACTCTCTGCGGGCTCCGGCTTATACTCCATGCACCGCATATACGTTGTAAATCCCTGCTTCTCCCAAAAGGCGCAGGCTGCCGCATTGAACGACCAAACGTTCAGCTTCAGGTGTCCGTAGCCTTTCTGTGCCGCTTCGGCACGTAAAAAGGAAAGCAGCTGCGTCCCGATGCCCTGCCCACGCAGAGACTTGTCCACGCACATCTCCAAAATGGCGCAGTAGCGGCTGCCCAGACGGTACAGCGACTCCTTTTCCGAAAGGCACTGCGCATACACAAAGCCGCAGACCTCCCCGTCCTGCTGTGCCACCAGCAGAATGCCGCTCTTGTCCCGGAGCATGGACTGCACTTCCCCCGCCAGCTTTTCGCCGAAGGGCATGGAAAAATTGTCCGGATCCCCGGTACAGTTCATATCGTGCAGCTGCTTGCGCAGGATGTTGATCTGCTCGAGATCCTTCTTTTTCGCATAGCGCACCGTATCTTTATTCTTTCTCCACGGAAGCATTTTATCCACCCTTTTGACACAAAAAAGGACTGACAGCCGCAGTCCCTTTTCGGTTATTTTTTCTGATTCACTCGTTCGTCATAAATGTCGCACACGGCGTTGACGTCGCCGTTGGCGATCACCCTGCCCTTGTCCAGCAGGATGGCTTTGGTACACAGGCGGCGCACCTGATCGGTATTGTGGGAGACGAACATGACCGTCACGCCCTTTTCAAACATGGACACGATCTTCGCCTCGCTCTTCTTTTTGAATTTGGCGTCGCCCACAGACAGCACCTCGTCCAAAATCAGCACCTCCGGGCAAACCGCCGTGGCGATGGAAAAGCCCAGCCTTGCCCGCATACCCGAGGAGTAGTTTTTGACGGGGACGTCCATGAAATCCTGCAATTCGCTGAACGCCACGATTTCGTCATACTTCTGCTCGATGAATTTGCGGGAATAGCCCATGGTGGCGCCGTAGAGGAACACGTTTTCCTTGCCGGAATAGTTCATGTCGAACCCGGCGCCCAGCTCGATCATCGGGGCGATCACGCCGTCCACGGTGACCGTGCCCTTCGCCGGCTTCAGCACCCCCGCCACGACCTTCAAAAGTGTACTTTTTCCGGCGCCGTTGAAGCCCAACACGCCCAGACGCTCCCCCTTCGCAATCTCGAAGGACACGTCCGTCAGCGCCCAAAACTCGGTATAGTGCAGCTTGTGGGTGACAAGCTTGATAAAATACTCTTTGAGGTTATCTATCTTCTCTTTGTTCAGGTTGAACAATACGCTGACATTGTCCACCTTTACGGCAGGTTTCTCGCTCATAAAAAACTCCCTTAGATGTGAAGGATAAATTTGTCCTGCGTTTTGTAGAACATCATGCCGCCGATCACGATCGTCACAACCGCAAAGCCCAGCGAATAGAAGAACCAGTTCCAGTTCCACATCGTACCGTACAGCACACAGCAGCGGAACATGGATACGATGGAATACAGCGGGTTTGCCATCAAGCCCATTTTGACGATGGGCGAGGCATGGAGCTGATCGACGTGGTAAAAGATCGGGGTCAGATAGAAGATCAGCATACAGAACACGTCGTACAGATACTCCACATCCTTAAAAAACACCTCCAGCACCGACAGGATCAGTCCAACACCGATACACAAAAGGAACAATATCAGGATCGGCACAAACCACAGCGCCGCATAGCCGGTGATGTGTACGGGATTGTCGGAGAAAAACTGGAAGTAAAGGATAAAGACGACCAACACCGTCAGTGAAATCAGGAACGTGATAAAGTTGGAGATGACATTGGAGATGGGATAGATGTACTTGGGGATGTACACCTTTTTAATGACGGATGCCGACAGGCGCACCGAACGCATGGCACGCTTGGTGGACTGGGAATAAAATTCGTAGATCAGCCGTCCGCAAAGCAGGTAGATCGGGTAGTTGAGCACCACGCTGTTGTCCCTGCCGAAGATGTTGGAGAACACCAGTACCAGCACCAAGGTGGTCAGCAGAGGCTGTAAAAATGTCCAGAACACACCCAAAACGGAGTTGCGGTACTGGAGCTTGATATTCTTTTTGACGATCTCCACCAGCAGGTAGCGGTATTTATACAGGTTTTTAAACATCAGCTTTTCGCCACTTTCGGAAATAATAAAGCATGGAACGAATTTGAATCATGCGCAATTTGCTGTTCTTTTTGCTCTCTCTGCCCCAGACATGGTAGACGCAGGCATCGGGAAAGTACACCGCCCGATGGGTCAGGCGCACCGTGCGGGTGAGGTCGCAGTCCTCGAAATACATAAAGTAATGCGGGTCAAAGCCGCCGATTTTTTGAAACAGTGCCGTTTGCAGCATCATGAAACAGCCCGTGGCATTCTCGATGTCGCACGGCTCGGACAGGTCGCAGTCCAGCATGGCGTACTCACGCAGTGTCTTGCCCGGCTCCCCGCTGCCCCGCAGCCGGCTTGCCGCCAAATAGCGCACACAGGGGTTTCGCTTGCCCAGCACCTGATCCCGTCCGTCGGGGAAGCGAATTCGGGGGGAAAGCAGTCCGATATCGGGATGTGCTTTCATATACTGCGCCATCGCCGTCACGGCATCGTCCTTGAGGATAATGTCCGGGTTGATGATGACGTGGTACTCGGAATGCAGGCGGTCTAAGACATAGTTATGCCCGGCGCCGAAGCCGTTGTTGGCGTGGGTCTCCAAAATTTCCACCCGTGCATCGCCGCCGTAGGTCTGCCGAATGAAATCCGGCGTGCCGTCCGTGGACAGGTTGTCCACGATATATAAATGAAAGTCCACGCCCTGTGTATTGTCCAAAAGCGTTTTCAGTGTGGTTTCAATCGTGCGCATATTGTTATGCGTAACGATACACCCCGTAACGGAACAGTCAGCCATGTTGCACCTCAAAACTTTGATAATACTGCCCGCAGCAGGGACAGCCGCCACGACACCTTTTGCCGCAAGGTCGTGGCACCGCCGGTCACATTGCCGCCGTGTTGTCGGTATAAAAGAAGCGGTTCATTCAGAAAGCAGACCCTGCCTGTTTTCTCGGCAACGAGTCCGATCCACTGGTCATGCATGGGAATATTTTTCGGGAACGGCAGAGCGTTCCGGGCAACCTGCCGTGTGAACGCCATGCAGCAGCCCATGTAGCTGTTGCGCAGGCAGTTGCGAATGAATCCCGGCTTGCTGCCGTGCTTTTGAAAGAAAGACTTCTCCGTCACCCGCAGTGCGCCGTCCGTCACCGAGGCATCGTGGAGCACAAGGCAAGCGCCGCTTTCGATGGATTCCATGACCCGCTGTACCTTGTTCGGCAGCCAGACGTCGTCCTGGTCGCACAGGAACAGCACGTCTCCGCACGCTTGTCCGAGCAGATATTCAAAATTGCGGACGACCCCCTGCCCCGGTCCGTGCAGGTACCGCACACGGGCATCCTTTTGCGCAAAGGACAGCACGATCTCCTGCGTTTCCCCGCCCGGTGCATCGTCCGATACCAGCACCTCGTCCTCGGACGAGAGCTGGGGCAGGACAGACGAAAGCTGCTGGGCAATAAACTTTTCCCCGTGGTACGCCGCCATGCAAACGGATATTTTCATCCCGGTTCTCCAAATCGTAAGAATAGACATTGTATATTTTACCAAATTTCTCCGCATTTTACAAGTCCTATTTTTTGAGCGCAAAAAGCAGAGAGCTTGTGCACGAACGGGCTGAGCAATAAAAAACGCTCCTCACGGAAAATTGTGGGATTTGTGCTTCGCACCGGGGAACTTCCGGTGAGGGTTCCCCTCCTGCGCCTTTGGTGTTGTTAGGATTTCGCCGACTGCGGTCGGCGACCAAAGGCGCCGCCTTTGGAATCCGCAGCCTTCCCAAAGGCTTGACCGAAACTTTGAATCCCACAATTTTCTGTGAGGAGCGTAAAAATATACTGCCGAGTTTTTGCGGACTCGGCAGTGTTTTTTCTGTATTCTGTTCAGATTCTGGCAACGCCGCTGTCCCGTGCGGCCTTTATGACCGCTTTGGCGACAACGCCGGCGATGCGCTTGTCGATGGCTTTGGGGACGATGTAGTCCTCGCAAAGCTCCTCATCGCTGACAAGGTTCGCCAGAGCAATAGAGGTTGCCATTTTCATTTCCTCGTTGATGTCGCTGGCTCTGCAATCCAGTGCGCCACGGAACACGCCGGGGAAAGCCATGACGTTGTTGATCTGATTCGGGAAGTCGGAACGGCCTGTGCCGACCACCCTTGCCCCCGCCTTCTTCGCAAGGTCGGGCATGATCTCGGGGGTGGGGTTCGCCATGGGGAACACGATGGCGTCCTTGTTCATGGAACGCACCATGTCCTCGGTCACGATGCCGGGTGCGGAAACGCCGATGAACACATCGGTACCCACCATGGCATCTGCCAGGGAGCCTTGGCAGTTCGCCTTGTTGGTGATCTGTGCCATTTCTTCCTGCGCCGGATTGTTGGTGGGTTTGCCGGCATAGATGGCACCGTGGCGACCGGCAAGGGTCAGATCCTGCACGCCCAGCTGCATAATCAGCTTCGCAATGGCGATGCCTGCGGAGCCTGCGCCGCTGATGACCACCTTGACCTTGCCGATGTCCTTGCCGACCAGCTTGAGGGCATTCAGCAGTGCCGCACCCACAACGATGGCGGTGCCGTGCTGGTCATCGTGGAAGATGGGGATGTCGCACTTTTCCTTGAGCTTGCGCTCGATCTCAAAACAGCGGGGCGCTGCGATATCCTCCAGATTGATACCGCCGAAGGAGCCGGAGATATTGTAGACAGTCTGCACGATCTCATCCACGTCCTTGGAACGCACACAGATGGGGAAAGCATCCACATCGCCGAATTCCTTGAACAGGGCACACTTGCCCTCCATCACGGGCATACCCGCCTCCGGACCGATGTCGCCCAGTCCGAGAACGGCGGTGCCGTCCGTGACGACTGCCACCAGATTGGAGCGGCGGGTCAGGGCAAAGGATTTGTCGTAATCCTTCTGGATCTCCAGACACGGTTCTGCAACGCCGGGCGTATACGCCAGCGCCAGATCCTCCATGGTTTGGATCGGAACTCGGGTATTGACCTCGATCTTTCCCTTCCATTCGTAGTGTTTCTGCAATGATTCCTCGCGAACTGTCATGCTTTCTTTCCTTCTTTCACTAATTTTACGATACGGCTGGTGCCCAGTCGGTCTGCGCCCAGTCGGATAAATTCCTCGGCATCGGCGATGGACGAAATGCCGCCCGCCGCCTTGATTTTCAGATGCGGCGCACAGTGTGCCTTAAACAGACGGATGTCATCAAAGGTGGCTCCGGCTGTGGAAAAGCCGGTAGACGTTTTGATGAAATCCGCCCCGGAATCGGACACAATGCGGCACATCCGAATTTTTTCGTCCTCGGTCAAAAGGCAGGTCTCGATAATGACCTTGAGCACCTGATTTTTGCAGGCGGCACGCACCGCCTCGATATCCCGGCGCACGGCGTCGTCCTCCCCCGCTTTGAGCGTGCCGACGGAAATGACCATGTCGATCTCCGATGCGCCGTTTTCCACAGCGTCCTTCGTCTCGAAGCACTTCGCCGCCGTGGTGCTGTAGCCGTTCGGGAAGCCGATGACAGTACAGACGGGCAGTTTCCCCTGCACATACTGCGCAGCCTGCCGCACATACAGCGCAGGAATACAGACCGATGCGGTTTTGTACTGCATCCCATCGTCACACAGCGCACGAATGTCCTGCCATGTGGCAGTGGTGGACAGAACGGTATGATCCACCTTCGACAAAATTTCCTGAATATTCATTTGATCTCTCCCAGCTGCAAACTGCGCATAGTATACCACACTGCGCCGTGCAAGTCAAAGTGATTTTGCCGGCTCGATGCGGACGGCAAAGTCAATGTGCGTATCGTCCCAAACACGCTCCGGCTCCAGTGCGGTGCAATAGGCACTCTTCTGTCCGGCAATGTCCATGCCGGCGTCCAGATAGACGTGGGTATCGGCATCGGGAACCAGCTCGTCATCGTGTTTTGTTTCCTCAAGAGCATAGGGTGTATAATGTGTTGCACCGAAAATAAACGGCTTTTCCGCAGAGAACCGAAGTCCTGCGCCCTTTTCGTCCGTGACGGCGGCGGTACGGGTACCCCAGTGTGCGCCGTTCTCAAAGGGACGGATGTAGTGGACAAAATTTTCCGTTACGGTTGTTTCAAAAGCGTCGATATAGCACGCCTTGTGGCGGTCGGGATAGCTTTCCAGCGGTCCTGCGCCGTAGTAGGACATCTGCTCAAACTGCGGCTTCATGGTAAACGCTATCGCCAGTCTCGCCAGCTTCGGCGCAAGTGCACGCTTCTGTGCGGCAAGACGCACAGTCAGCGCCCCGTCCCCTGTAAAGGTGAAGGTCAGGGTGCCGTGCATCACAGGCTCCACGCTGGCGCCGCCGAAGGACACACGGCAGACCACTTGGACAGCATCCGGCGTTTGCCGCACTTCGGTGCTGTAGGTCTGCTGGATGATCTGTTCCATGGATGCACTGCGGCGTTCCTCGGCCGTGCCGCCCTGATTGTAGGGATGCGCTTTCCAGAATTCAATGTGGGACGGCTCCGAGAGCATCTCCTCGCCGCTGCAGAGAATCTGCTGAACTCGACCGAACACGGTATCAAACTTATAAACTGTACTGCCCGATTCGATCGTGAGCATCCTGCCCTGCTTTTTCACCTGCGGTGCGGCCGTTTGGGCATAGGTCTTTGGTACCGCTTCGGAAAGCTGCAGCTGCGCAAAGCCCAGCAGAAAACCCTTCTCCGCCCAGTCGGTTTCCTCGGCTGTGGCGATAAAGAAGGTCAGGAAGCACTCGCCCTCGGGCAAGGAGGGCATGGAGAACGCCACTTCCTGCTCGGTGCGGGGCGCAATGGACAAAGTGGGCAGTTCGCCCGTCTGAACCGTCTTGCCGTCGCAAGTGAGTTTCCAAGTGATGCGTGTGTCGGACAAATCGGTGAAGAAGCGGCGGTTATACACAAACAACCTGCCATCCTCCAGCCGGACAGAGAAGGGCACATACGCCTGCTTCATGTCGAAATAGCCGGGTCTGGGGGTACGGTCGGGGAACACCATGCCGTCAATACAGCCCACCGTATCGCCTGTGCCATAGCCGAAGTCGCCGCCGATGCGGTACGCCTTTGTGCCGTCGGGCTTTTTGACCGCCACGGCGTGGTCACAGAATTCCCACACGCAGGCGCCGAACAGGGCATCGTATTTATCCACAAGGTCGATGTGGGCGTGGATGTCGCCCGTGGTCATGGAGCAGACATACTCGCAGAAGAAAAACGGCTTCTTCGGGCGGTTCTGCAAATATTCTTCGGTATATTCCAAGGAGGAATACATCCGGCTTTCCACGTCGGAAATATCCACAAAGCACTCGCCCACAGGCACCGCCTTGAATTCCAAGTGGGCATTTTCGTAGTGCACCAGCGCTTCGGGGTCACGGGATTTGATATACTGCCGCATGGCACGGTGATTGCGTCCGCAGCCGCTTTCGTTGCCCAGCGACCACAGCACCACACAGCCGTGGTTATTGTCCCGTTCAAACAGACGGCGCGCCCGATCCACATAGCTTTCCGTCCATGCATCGCCGTTGGAGAGCATGGACCAGCGTGGCCAGTCCCATGTGTCCCGATATTCAAAGCCCATGCCGTGGGTTTCCAGATCCGCTTCGTCCACCAGCATGAAGCCCATTTTTTCTGCCATGTCCAAAAAGCGGGGATCATTGGGATAGTGGGAGGTGCGGATGCAGTTGCAGGACGCCTGCTTCAAAAGCACCAAGTCCCGGCGCATATCCTCCACGGAAACGGCATAGCCCGTCTCGGGGTTGGAGTCGTGGCGGTTGATGCCGTATGCCTTGACCTTGACGCCGTTGAGATAGAGGACGGCGTCCCGGACGTCGATACGCCGCAGGGCGATCTGGAACGGGATAAACTCCCCTGCACACTGCACCAAAAGGGTGTATGTAGTCGGAACCTCGCAGTTCCAAAGAGTCGGATGCTCCACACGCAGCGGTTCGGACAGACTGCCCTGCGCCACCGTTTCGCTTCTCTCGTTCAAAAGAACGCAGGTGCCGACGGCATCCGTTTCCATTGTAAGCACGGCACTTTGCAGATCCTGTGCCACGTTCTGACGAATATAGATGTCGTGCAGGTGACCGGCATTGCGGTGCAGCAAATACACCTCGCGGAAAATGCCGGACAGGCGGAAATAGTCCTGATCCTCCAAATAGCTCCCCGTGCTCCACTTGACGACCAGCACATCCACCGTGTTCTCGCCCTCGTGCAAAAGGGCGGTGATATTGAAGTCGCTGATGCAGTGGCTGACCTGACTGTAGCCCACAAAGGTGCCGTTGACGCACAGGTAGAAGCAGGAGCTGACGCCCTCGAAGCGGATATAGACTTCACCGTCCAGAAACGCCTTGTCCAGCGTCACGGTGCGCCGATAATGACCGCAGGGGTTCTCCAGCGGCACATGGGGCGGATCCAGCGGAAAGGGATATTTGAGATTGGAGTACACCGGCACATCCAGCCCGTCCTGACCGCTGACCTGCCAGCAGTACGGCACCGGCATTTTGCGGTCGGTACTGCCCTGTGGGAACACCTCGGCGGCATCCTCAAAGCAGTCGTAGAAACGGAAATCCCATTCGCCGCAAAGACTGCGGAAAAAGGCAGAATTGCTGCGCTCCCCCGCCAGCGCCGATTTTTTGTCGGCATAGGGGATATAGTAGGCACATGGATCTTCGCATCCGACGTGCAGATTGTCCAGAGATTTGTGATAGTGCGCAAACATGGTTTTCCTCCTCAATATATGGAATCTAAAATTTCGATCGCATGGGCAACGGCACCGTCATTGTTGGAGCGCACCGTATAGGTGGCAACAGCCAGCGCTTCCTCGGAGCCGTTTTCCGGCACAAACGCCCCGGCGGCGGCACGGAGCATATCCACATCGTTGTAGCCGTCCCCGATGGCATAGACACGGCTGTGGGGGACGCCGAGCCGGTCTGCCAGCTTCAAAAGTCCCGAACCCTTGTGCACACCACGGTGCAGTACCTCCACAAAGGTGCCCGTTGTGGGCAGGAAGCTGACCGCCGCAAACTGCCGCAGATAGTCCTGCACCCGCAGGCTCTGCCCCTCGGGACAGCCCAGCATCACCTTCGCCCACGGGCGGGTGGCTTCGGCAGGATCCTCGACCACGGTATAGGGAATGCCCTGATTGGTAAAGTGGCGGTGGCTCTGGGGCGACAGATGGACGGCAAAGGTCTCGTCAAAGGGGTACATCTCCACCGCAACCTCGGGGAAATCGGCAATCAGCTGCCGCAGAACGTCAACGCCCTCCTCCCCGATGCCGTCCAAAAAAGCGATCTCCCGCTTTTGAAAATCATACGCCATGGCGCCGTTGGACAGAAGCGCCGGCGCATTGAAAAGCTTCGTATGCCCGTATCGGTTCAGCCCCTGATACGTTCTGCCGGTTGAAGCGGTAAACAAACCGCCGTTTTTCGTAAAATATGCAACGGCATCCAGCACACACTGCGGCGTTTTGCCGCTGTCATCGTTGAGCGTGCCGTCAAAATCGCTGGCCAGCAGGACTTTATCAAACTTCACTGTCCTCACCCTCGATCTGTTCTTTGGTATAGTGGAACACGTAGCGTCCGTGCTTTTTGGTGGATTTGCCGTAGTCGATCGCCTTTTTCGGACAGCGCTGGATGCATCCCAGACACTGCTGGCAGTTCTCGTCCCAGAACGGCATCCCGTCCGCAAGGACGATATTTTTCGTCGGGCAGAATTTTTCGCAGACGCCGCAGCCCGTACAGTCGTAGGAGGTGTGAAAGGGCTTGGCACTGCGGGCATATTTGTTGAACAGATGGGAACCGACAAAGGTCTTTAAAAACGGGAAGGATCCGACCGTTACCTCAAAACAGCCCGTGTCCCGGTTTTGAATATGCGAAGCAATGTCCCGAAGCTGAACCGCTGCCGCACGCACCTTGGCGAGCGCCTGCGTCTCCTCCTCCGCTTGGAATGCGACAATGTAGGAGTCGGGCATAATCAGCGACCAACAGCAATCCATGTGCATCCGTGCTTTCAGCACCCGCATGGTATAGCCCGCTTCGGCGCCGCAGGTACAGACCGCATAGGTATAGGCGCCCGCCTCCACGCAGACATTTTTGAGAAAGTCGGAGACCATGGCCGGCATATTCCATGCGTACACGGGAAACACCAAGCCGAAGGTTTCGCCCCTATGTACTGTGACAGGCAGCTGCGTGTCCAAGGTGATTCGGGTACAGCTGTCCCCTGTCTGCTCTGCCAGAGATTTTGCGACCCACTCGGAATTGCCCGTGCCGGAAAAGTAGTAGATCATCTTGTCCTCCTCGTTCGCAGAAATCAATCGACATTATTATACAGAATAATGCCAAGGAATTCAATGCTTTTTTTCGTTTTCCCCCAGCGCTTCCAGCGCTTTGATCAGCGTTTGCTCCGGCTGCGGGCAGATATTCTTTTCCTGCGCACGGAACATCATCTGCCGCAGCCGCTCGCCGTCCAGCAGCCTTTGGGCATAGGACACGTTGTCCGCCGCCGTTTTCCCGCTGAAGGCCATGCCGTGCGCATCCGCAAAAGCGGCATTTCTGCGGCACTGCAGTGTGGGAACGTGCAGGAGAATGCACACTTTTTCCAGCCTTGCCGCCGTACAGAGCAGGGATGTCACCGCCGGCAGAAACACGGCGTCCCCTACACTCATCCCCAAGGCAACGTCCGGCTCCAGCACAAACACGTTTTGCAGATCCGCAAAGGCGCTCTGCCACATTTTGCGCCGTCCCGCATCCCCCGCCATGACCAGAATCTGCGTTTCGGGACACAGACGCTGCGCCGCACGAACCGTGGACTTGATCTCGTTGCCGGACACGCCGTCCGCAAAGAGGGTGAATGTTTTTCTGTCCGCACACAATCCCAGCGACCGGCACGCCTGTGCCTTGGGTGTACATTGCAGATACTGCGACGGCACAGGAATGCCGCACAGCTGCACCTTTTTCTCCCGTGCGCCGGCATTGATGAAGTCAAAGGACAGCTCCTCATGGGGGATCAGGTACAGTGCGCAGTCCGTCCGTCCCAGCTTTTCCCCGCAGAACAGATTCGGCGCCAGATAGACCTTGCGCACGGCAGTGTCTTTGATCTTGCACAGCACCTGCGCCTCGGTGCTGAGTGCTATATCATAATTGCCCTTGTCCAGTGCCGTGCGCATTTTTTCCGCTGTGGAAAACGGGTACAGCGTACAGCTATGCCCTCTGCGTGTGAGCGCTTCCTGCGCCGCACGCAGTATCTCTTTTCCGGTTTTACAGGGCATAAAGATACGCATGGTCTCCTCCGTGCAAAATGCTTTCGTCCTATTTTGCCCCGCAAATTGCCCCCTATGCAGAAAACGGCAGGCGGATCGCACCGTCTGCCGTTTGAGAGTGTTCTTATTTGAAAGTTATGCTGTCCACAACGGACTGCGCCGTTTTGTCCCTGTCGAGATACAATCCCTTGAGGGTCACGGTGGTCACATGACCGTCCACCAATCCGACCAGCACGGTGTATCGCCGTCCCTCGGGGTGGGTATAGATCACACAGCGGAACGTGTAGCCGTCAATGGTTCGAGCCTCGTCCTCATGCGCCGTGGTTTTTTGCAGCAGCGCTTGCACTTCGGCGTCGGTGCTCTGGGATGTTTCCGATGCCATCTCGATCATGATCTCCTCGGTGTCGTCCTCAATGTCCTTGGCGCTGCGGGTATTGAACAGACGAATGGTACTGCCCTTGTCCGTGTACTCCATCTTGCACCAGTTTTCGGGGATATGCACAAAGTACGAATCCTTTTCGCTGATGCGTCCCTCGGAGGGCGCTTCGGTGGCGGAAACGGACGGTTCTGTCTGCGGCTGTGTATTTCCGCAGGCGCACAGCGCGAAGAGCAGAACGATCGCAGACAGTGCGGCGATCCATCTTTTCATATCGGTACCTCCTTAGGGCATATAGGGAGAACCTGCTTCGCCGTAGTCCGCAGGCATGATATAGGGACGGATAAAACGGATGGTGAAATCCACGCCCCATTGTCCCATCTTGCCCTTCCAGTAGCCGGAATGGGGTTCAATGGAAAGCATACCGTCATAGCCGTTGATGTACAAAAGGTTCATGATGGGACCCCAGTGGATTTGATCCAAACCTGCGGGCGGGTCATCGAAATGCTCGCCGTCGATGTACATCGCACCCTTGATATGGAAATGGTAGATGCGCTTGCACCAATCCCGTATCTCCTTGAGATAGTCGCCCCTGCGGTTCAGGCAGTGGGAGGGGTCGTATTTGATTCCCAGTTCCGGCAAAGCGGTATGGATCACGTTCCATTCTTTGGGCGTGAGAACGAAGTTTTCCCAGCCGCAGTTGACGGTGGCAATCTTGACATTCTTGCCCTCGGCATACGCCAAAAGCTTTGCAAAATACTCTATGGCGATTTGGCAGTTTTCCTCGAATGTCTTGCCCTGCGTCCAGTTGCAGCCCACGTTATACACGGGACAGCCCAGCGCCGACGCAGCGTCGATCAGCCGCTGATCGTCCAGCAGCGCAGACGGGATTACCTCGCCGTTTTTGTCAATGCGCACCTGTCCCCAGCGTCCCATGGAGCCGACAGCCACGCCGTACTTTTCGATATAGGACTTGATCTGCGGCACCTGCCGCACAAACGCTGCGGAGTCATAGTTATGGTTGACGCAAAACTCCACCGCTTCCAATCCTTTGGACGCCGCATACTGAAATCCGGCCTCGTCCCAGCCCTGAATAATGCCCAGTTTCATTGTGTTTTCCTCCTTATGATTTGCACGCATCCGCCAAAAGCGCAAAGGCACGCATCAAGGTGGATGCCGTTGTTTCGCCGAGACTGATCAGCTCGTGGTAGTGATCGAACGCCACGCTCATGCAGTAGTCGTTGTCGGGAATGACGTAGCCGATGGCATCGTTCGCCAAGCCGAACACGATCGTCCCCTCGCCGAACAGCTCTGCGATGGTTTTTTCACTGAAATCTTCGCCCTTGAAGGATCCCTCTGCCGTCACGGAGGTGCCGCCGACCACAAGATCCTGACACACTTCCCCCGGCATCAGCGCCACACGGACACTGCCCAGCTCCATATAGCCGATCTCGGTGCGGATGTAGTACTTTCTGCCCTCTTTGAGCACATCATATGCCGCCAGATTCAGCTTGCCGGCGATGCGGATAAAGGGGTTGCGCACCTGGATATCCACCTCCCGGAACGCCAGGTTGAACAGCGGCTCCAGCGCCGTCTCCTCCACAGGCTCCCAGTCCTCGTACCAGAGCGTGTAGGTCTGTCCTTTGCCTTGCGCAACGGCACGCTCTGCGTCCTCCACCTGCTTATCCACCAAGGTACGCTTGATCTCGTCCTCGGTCATGGTCATCGCCAGCGCCATCTTGCCCAGCTCGTTGCCGTAGCGCTCGGACTGCTGGACACGGCGGGTGAAATCCTGCCCGTTGTTGGTCTTGCCCCGGGACATATAGATGCCGGCAATGGCGCCGTTGAAGAACATGAAGTTGTAGCCCGCCTGGTTGATCGTCTCGCCCATGTAGTACACATAGTCGCCCGAAACACCACGGCCGCTGCTCTGTCCGTCGTTGGTCGGCAGACCTGCCACATCGGGATGGGCGGCGATGTTGACGATCATGGTCGGGCGGGAACCGTCGTCCGGCGTAAAGACCAGACGGTTCATGTCGGTCATCAGCGCCGATGCAGAGGAACGGTTGCGGTTGTTAAAGTAATCCTCGCCGATATCCTTAACGGCGTAGGTCATGGTGCCGGTCTGCATCCGCTTGCACGCTTCGACCATGGCATCCGCCACGGTCTCATACAAAAATTCCATGTATTTCGGATCCGTGCCCGTCTCCATCTTGCCGATATGCAGCACACTCTTGAACAGATTGCGCACCACTTTGCCGAAGGTGTTCGTCCACAGACCCTCGGTGTCGATGCCGCTGTGGCAGTGCGTTGCGCTGACGGTGATGCCGCAGAAGGTCATCTCCCCGCCGGTCTTTTGGAGAACACGGGAACGGATTTCCCGAATATCACGGTTCGTAATGCCGATGCAGTCGATGGTCGCAAACACGGCAGTGCCACGCCCGGTGCTGTCGTCCAGTGCGATCACACGGGCACGCATATCGTCCAGCAGCTCCTCCACACGGTTGTTCATACCGTTTTCCGGCATGATGTAGCCGCCCAGGTAGTAGTTATGCTCCTTGTAGTCGGAGGGAACAAGGGACACCTCCGCAGAACCCAAACGCCAGCGGGCATTTTCCGGCGCCTGCGTGAGAAATTCACCGGTGCCCTCTAAGAAGTTTTCCCCTTTGTATGCGTCCCTGGAATAGAAATTTTTGCCGTCCGGCAGCAGCAGATCCACGGCGCCCAGACCGCCCGTCAGCACAAGTTCGATGCCCTTGGCGGCGGCATCGGAAAGCTTCCCCTTGAAGGAGGTATCCCGTGCAAAGGCAGTCAGCGACAGCGAGGAGATGCCGATACACACGGCGAGGATGGCGGCAAGAATCCGTTTGGACTGTTTCATGGACACACACGCTCCTTTTCAATTTATAAC
Source organism: Oscillospiraceae bacterium (assembly GCA_029012165.1). GTDB lineage: Bacteria > Bacillota > Clostridia > Oscillospirales > Acutalibacteraceae > UBA1425. Next base: position 22,313 of record JAQXLO010000021.1, read on the forward strand.
TTTATCATACCTGAATCGGCTGGTAAAATCAAGAGCAAAACATTTTTTTCTTCATAAAACAAAACGTTCTTCACGGAAAATTGTGGGATTTGTGCTTCGCACCGGGGAACCCCCGGCGAGGGTTCCCCACGCCAAAACAGTCCACCGGACTGTTTTGGCTCCCCTCCTGCGCTTTT
>JAQXLO010000022.1 GCA_029012165.1 Oscillospiraceae bacterium
GTTGCCCTGCGGTATCGGGACATTTTCGGCGAAGGAAACTATTATCTGGAAATACAAAATCACGGTCTGCGCGAACAGCTGGAAATCAATCCGCTGCTGGTGCGCTTGTCCGAGGAAACGGGCATCCCCCTTGCGGCGACCAACGATGCGCACTATATACGGCGGGAGGATTCCCGCACACAGCAGGTGCTGATCTGCATTGCTACCAACCACCAGCTCGGAGACGATACGGGACTGGAATTTTCGTCGGACGAGCTGTATGTCAAGAGCGAAGCGGAGATGTTGTCGCTGTTTCCCCTTTGCCCGCAGGCAGTGCGCAATACGGCGGACATCGCCGAGCGGTGCAATGTCACCTTTGAATTCGGCAAAACGAAGATCCCGCATTTCGACGTCCCGGACGGACGGGATCATTTTGAGTGGTTCTCCGAGAAGTGCTATCTGGGACTGTTTCGCCGCTACGGGGACAACCCGCCGCAGGAATATGTGGAGCGTCTGGACTATGAACTGGGCGTGATTCAGAAAATGGGCTATGTGGACTATTTTCTGATCGTGCATGACTTCATTCAGTATGCCAAGGACAACGGCATCCCCGTAGGTCCCGGACGTGGAAGCGGCGCAGGGAGTCTGGCGGCGTACTGTATCGGAATCACGGGCATCGACCCGATGAAGTACAACCTTTTGTTTGAGCGTTTCCTCAATCCCGAGCGTGTCAGTATGCCGGACTTTGACGTGGATTTCTGCATCGAGCGGCGCTCGGAGGTGATCGAGTACGTCAACCGCAAGTACGGCTGCGACCACGTTGCCCAGATCGTGACCTTCGGCACGCTGGCGGCGAGGGCGGCCATTCGGGACGTGGGACGTGTGCTCGGATTGCCTTACGGAACCGTGGATCAGGTGGCGAAGCTGGTTCCGAATGAGCTGAAAATGACCATCGACAAGGCTTTGGAAAAGTCCAAGGAGCTTGCCGATCTGTACAATACGAACCCGCAGATCAAGGATCTTGTGGATACTGCCCGCAGCGTGGAGGGAATGCCCCGCAACACATCCACCCATGCGGCCGGCGTTGTGATCGCACGGGATCCGGTGGCGACCTATGTGCCGCTGGCGATGAATGATGACGTTGTTGTGACCCAGTTTACCATGACCACATTGGAGGAACTGGGACTGCTGAAAATGGACTTTTTGGGTCTGCGCAATCTGACGGTGATCAACGACGCCGTCCAGATGATCCGTGTGCATGAGCCGGATTTTGACCTGCAAAAGATTGATTTTCAGGACAAGGACGTCTTTGCCATGCTCTCAAACGGCATGACAGAGGGCGTTTTCCAGTTTGAATCTCCCGGTATGCGGGCAACGCTGATGGGACTGGAGCCGGAAAGTCTGGAGGATCTGATCGCTGTGATCTCCCTGTACCGTCCGGGTCCCATGGATTCCATCCCGACCTATATCGAAAACCGTCACCACCCGGAACGGGTGTCCTACAAGACGCCGCTCTTGGAAAGTATTTTGAACGTGACCTACGGCTGCATGGTGTATCAGGAACAGGTCATGCAGATTTTTCAGAAGCTGGCGGGCTACTCCTTTGGCCGTGCGGACATCGTTCGACGTGCCATGAGCAAGAAAAAGCATGACGTCATGGAGAGGGAGCGGGAGGTTTTTATCCATGGACTTACGAAAGAGGACGGTACCGTGGAGGTGGAGGGTGCCGTTCGCCGTGGCGTGGATGCACGGACGGCAAACAGCATTTTCGATGATATGTCCTCCTTTGCGTCCTATGCCTTCAACAAATCCCATGCGGCGGCGTATGCGTACATCGCCTACCAAACGGCGTGGCTGAAAAATAAGCATCCCAAGGAATTTTTGGCGGCGATACTCAGCAGTGTGCTCGACCGCACCGATAAAGTCGCCGGATATATAGCCGAATGCACCAGACTGCAAATTCAGGTTTTACCGCCGAGCGTGAACGAGAGCTTTGAACGCTTTACCGTCAGCGGAAGCGGCATTCGGTTTGGTCTGCTGGCGATCAAGAATCTGGGCAAAGGCTTCATCCGCCAGATCATCGCCGAGCGGGAAAGAGGCGGATCGTACAAAACATTCTATTCCTTCTGCAAGCGCTTGCACGGCAAGGAGTTCAACCGGCGTGCCGCAGAAAGTCTTATTAAATGCGGTGCATTGGACGGATTGGGCGCCAACCGCCACCAGATGCTGCTGATGCTGCCGCAGGTCTTGGAGACTTTGGACGATACACGGCGGCGCAGCATCGATGGACAGATGGGATTTTTCGATGTGGCGGGCGTTACGGAAGCGGAGCCTCAGCCGCCCGAGGCGAAGGAACTGGCGCATGAAGAGCTGCTCTCGATGGAAAAAGAGGTGACGGGGCTTTATATTTCCGGGCATCCCATGGCAAAATATGTCCGTGAGGCTGCGGCACTGCATGCGGATTCGGTAAGCAGCATCTTAAGCGCAGAGTCTGCGGCGGACAATCGCCCGGTAAAGGTGCTGGGCATCATCACTTCCGTCAAAAAGAAAATCACCAAAAGCAATGCGACCATGGCGTTTATTACGGTGGAGGACATGACCGGCGCTGTGGAAACGCTGGTGTTTCCGAAAACGCTGTCCGAGTGCGGCGCCTTTATAGCCGAGGGAAAAATTGTGTTGATTTACGGCAAAGCCAGCATTCGGGAGGACGAGGATCCCAAGGTGGTGTGCGACCACATGGAACCCTTTGTTGCGGAAAAAGTCCCGCAGACAGCACCGGTTTCCCAAAGTCCGAAGCGGCGCAGGGGATTGTTTCTTCGCCTGCCGACGCAGCACTGTCCCGAGCGTGTCCGGGCGGAAAAACTGATGCGTATTTTTGAGGGAAATACCCGGTTATACTATTATTACACCGACACAGGCAAATATGATCCCCGCCCCGTGGAGTGCTGTCTGGACGTGAACGAACCCTTGCTTCGGGAACTGCGAAGCATTCTCGGGGAAAAGAATGTCGTATTTGTGGAATAATTTTAAAAAACTGTTTGAAAAAGTATTTTTTTGTTTGACATTGCGGCAGATTTGTTGTAGAATTAGCTGATTAGCATTACAAGGAGGAACCGAAAATGAAGAAAATCGGTGTTTTAACAAGCGGCGGCGATGCGCCCGGCATGAATGCGGCCGTGCGTGCCGTTGTCCGCACAGCATGTGAAAACGGTATGGAGGTCGTTGGCATCCGCCGTGGCTACACAGGACTTATCAACGGGGATATGGTAGAGCTGAATATCCGCTCGGTTTCCGATATCATCCACAGAGGCGGCACGATCCTGTATTCTGCCCGTTGTTTGGAGTTTAAAGAGGAAGCCGGCCTTCAGAAGGCTGTCCAGACCTGCAAGGATAATGATATCGAGGGTATCGTCGTCATCGGCGGCGACGGCTCTTTCCGCGGCGCACGGGATCTTTCTCTGCGTGGCGTTCCGTGTATCGGCGTTCCCGGTACCATCGACAACGATATCGCCTGCACGGATTATACGATCGGCTACGACACTTGTCTGAACACCATTATGGAAATGGTGGATCGTGTGCGTGACACCACCGAGTCCCATGACCGCTGCAGCGTGATCGAGGTCATGGGTCGCAGAGCCGGTTATCTGGCGCTCAACGCCGGTATTGCAGTCGGTGCCACAACGATTTTGGTTCCCGAATTTGATTTTGACATCGAGCGTGACGTTATCGAACGTATGCGCAGAACCCAGAAAACCGGCAAGCGCCACTTCATCATCATGGTCGCCGAGGGTATCGGCGGCGTGGAGGAGCTGGCACGCAAGATCGAAGCGGAGACGCAAGTTGAATCCAGAGCGGTGATCCTCGGTCATGTACAGCGTGGCGGTGCCCCGACCTGCAAGGACAGAGTCGTGGCCAGCCAGATGGGCAACAGAGCGGTCAAGCTTCTGCTGGACGGTATCGGCAACCGTGTTGTCGGCATGAAGAACGAGCAGATCTTTGACATGGATATCTACGAGGCGCTGTCCCAGACCAAGACGCTGGACAGAGAGCTGTTTGATATTTCTTACGAAATTTCTATCTGAGGATTTTCAAATGCAGAA
>JAQXLO010000023.1 GCA_029012165.1 Oscillospiraceae bacterium
GCGGTTTCCTCCGCATCGGCAAAGCCCAGCTGTTTGAGCGCATCCCGCATGGCGCCGATGCCCACGCCGTCATAGTTGGCGACAAAGGACGGGGCAAGGCTGACGTAGACCGGGTCGCCCGACTGCAAAAGCACCTTGACCTTTTCCGTCTCGTCCACGATCTCCTTGGCGTTTTGCGGGCAGACGACAAAGCACTGACCGCAAAGGATGCATTCGTTGCCGATGATGTGCGCCTGATTGCCCGAAAAGCGGATGGACTTCACGGGACAGTGGCGGATGCACTTGTAGCAGTTTTTGCAGTTGGACTTTTTGAGTGTCAGGCAGTTCGGCATCGGGTTTACGCTCCTTCCTGAAGTTTCTTAAGGATCTTTTCCTTGAAGAAGGTGTCGAAGGCGGCGGGGGTAACGCCGGTATACACGTCGTCATCGACCTGAACCGTCACACCGACACGGTTACACTGACCGACACAAAAATTGCCGGCCAGTGTGATCTCAGATTCTAATTGATGTTCGGCGACAGCCTTTTGCAGAAGCTCCACGATCTCCTCCGAGCCTTTCAGGTGGCAGGAGCTTCCGACACAAATCTGAACGACCATGTTTACACCCTCGCTTTGATATAGCCTTCAAAAAACGGCTTGGTGTCGGCGGGGGTGACGGAGAAAAACTCGTCGTCCACCATGACGCAGACGCCCTGCTGGCACTTGCCCATGCAGAAGGTACCGCCCAGTTCCACCTTGTCGGAAAGACCGGCGTCACGGATCAGGGTCTGCAGCTGTTCCACGACCTGACGGGAACCTTTAATGTGGCAGGAAGAACCGATACATACTGTTACTTTCATGTTATTGCTCCTTATTCATATTCCACAACGTCAACCCAGCTGAGCAGGAATTCACGTTCTTTTTCGTTGCCTTTGACGGACTGGGACGCCGCAACGATGGGCATCCACTTTTGCACGTACTGCTTGGCGGTGTCGCTCTTTTTGCAGAACAGGGAGAGATATTTTTCCGCCATGTCGATCTTGCCCTCCAGCCAGAAAAGCAGGTACGTTCTGGCTGCGTCGGCGGAGGCGTTGCCCTGGGTCGCATGGGACCAGTCGAGGATGTACGCCGTGCCGTCCTCGGTGAGGATGATGTTGGAGGGGTTGAAGTCGCCGTGGCAGACCTTGTTGTGCTTGGGCATACCCTCCAGACGGGTATGCAGTTCATACCGGGTGGTGGCGTCCAGCTGCGCCTGGCTGATCTTGCGGTTCATCTTGTCCTTGAGCTTGTTCAGCCCTGCGCAGGTCTTGGACTGCACCGTCAGCTGAATGTCCACAAACTGCTCCAGATATTCGTCCGCTTTGTCGGGGTTTTCCGCCATCAGCTGTGCCATCGTCTTGCCCTGAATGTATTCGGAAACGATCGCCCATTTGCCGTCGATCATGTTGACGCCGAGAATTTTCGGGATCGGCAGACCGGTCTCCTCGATGCGTGCCTGATTGAGTGCCTCGTTCAGCACGTCCGCTTTGGAGAAGTCCTCGTTGAACACCTTGATACACTGATCGCCGTCCCGATAGACGGTCTTGCTGTTGCGTACTGCGATTACTCTGTCCAGATTCATTATCTTGTCCTCCTTACATATGGATGCCGTGCTGTGCTCTGCGGAATGCCTGCTTGATGTCGCCATCGTCTGCGGCGGACAACTGACGCTCGTCGGGGGTTTCCGTCTCGACGAAGGTCTTGCCGTAGTAGGCGTTGAGATACATCTGCTTGATTTCGGACATCAGCGGATAGCGGGGGTTGGCGCCGGTGCACTGGTCGTCAAAGGCCTGCTCGGTCATCTCGTCCAGTCTGTCGAGGAAATCCTTTTCGTCAATGTTGTAGTCCTTGATGGTGGGCTTGATGCCGACCTTGGCTTTCAGCTCGTCGAGGGCGGCGATGAGATTTTGCAGCTTCTCCGCATCGTTCCTGCCGCCCAGACCCAGATAGTCCGCAACCTCTGCGTAGCGGGCAAGGGTGTGGGGATGGTCGTACTGGGGGAAGGTGCCCATCTTGGCGGGAGTTTCGGCGGCGTTGAAGCGCAGAACCTCGTCGATCATCAGTGCGTTGGCAACGCCGTGGGGCAGGTGGTGGAAGGCGCCAAGCTTGTGCGCCATGGAGTGGCAGACGCCCAGGAAGGCATTGGCGAACGCCATACCTGCCATGGTGGCAGCATTGGCCATCTTTTCCCGTGCTTCAATGTCTGTCTGTCCGTTTTCGTAGGCACGGGGCAGATATTCAAAAATCGTTTTCAGACTGCGAAGCGCCAGACCGTCGGTGTAGTCAGTCGCCATCATGGATGCATACGCCTCCAGTGCGTGGGTCACGGCATCGATGCCGGAAGCGGCAGTCAGACCCTTGGGGGCGGACATATGCAGGTCGGTGTCCACGATCGCCATCTTCGGCAGCAGCTCGTAGTCGGCAAGGGGATATTTGACGCCGGTCTTTTCATCGGTGATGACGGCGAAGGGTGTGACCTCCGAGCCGGTACCGGCGGAGGTGGGAATGGCGATGAAGTACGCCTTTTCACCCATTTTCGGGAAGGTGTAGACACGCTTGCGAATGTCCATGAAGCGCATGGCCATATCCATGAAGTCTGCCTCGGGATGCTCGTACAGCACCCACATGATCTTGCCGGCGTCCATGGCGGAACCGCCGCCGAGGGCGATGATGCAGTCAGGCTGGAAAGCCTTCATCTGCTCTGCACCGGCCTTGGCACACGCCAATGTGGGATCGGGAGCGACATCAAAGAAGCAGGTGTGCTGGATGCCCATTTCGTCCAGCTTATCGGTGATCGGCTTGGTGAAGCCGTTGTGATACAGGAAGCTGTCGGTGACGAGGAACGCCTTTTTCTTGCCCATGACGTTTTTCAGCTCGTCCAGCGCAACGGGCAGACAGCCTTTCTTGATATAGACCTTTTCAGGCGCACGGAACCAAAGCATATTCTCTCTCCTCTCGGCAACGGTTTTGATGTTCAGCAGATGCTTGACGCCCACGTTTTCGGACACGCTGTTGCCGCCCCAGGAGCCGCAGCCCAGCGTCAGGGAGGGCGCCAGTTTGAAGTTGTACAGGTCGCCTATGCCACCATGAGACGACGGTGTGTTGACCAGTATGCGGCAGGTCTTCATTCGTGCGGCAAACTCGTCCAGCTTGGCCTGCTCGGTGGCGGTATTGAGGTAGATGGACGAGGTATGGCCGTAGCCGCCGTCG
>JAQXLO010000024.1 GCA_029012165.1 Oscillospiraceae bacterium
CGTGGATCGTGCAGGACACACACAGACCATCAACTTCCGTGCGGATCCCGCCAACAACGGCAGCGTCACCATCACCGTCAACGACGCTGAGCGCATGAACGGCAGCTATGCCGATGCGGCGAAGCAGCCCATTGTGGTGGATGAGACGGTGGACTCCGACGTGACGGCGTCCATCGCAGAGGAACCCATGACCATGATGTCCGTGGCGGATGCCACCATGGCAGAGATCCAAGAGAACACGCTGGAGGATGTGACGGCGGCGGCACCGGCGGAAACAGAGGCGGAAGAGGAGAACGACATCTACTCCTTCACCCTGAACACCGTCTACACCGTCAACCTGTTCACACCTGCGGGTACTGATTGCGAGATGAAGATCTCCACCACCGAGGGCGGCGTGGTCAAGACCTACATTGACGGCGTCTATGCGCCGGTCAAGGCAGGTTACGTCATCGTACCGGGCGGTTCCAGCGTCCAGATGCGTGTGGCGACCAAGTCCGGGTACGAGCTGCGGAGCCTGACCATGGTCTATGCGGACGGCACCAGCGTGGTACTGGACGGCGCATACAATGTGGAGCTGACCGACGATGTGACCATCAAAGCCGTGTTTGTCAAGAGCGACGCCAAGCTGACCGTTGCCGTGGAAAACGGTGCGATCCACGGCAGAGACAGTCTTTCCGTGAGCCCCTACTCCCAGGTTACCGTGTCCGCCGCCGAGGCGCCGGAGGGCAAGCAGTTTGCCTACTGGGCGCAGGGCGGTGCGGACGGCACCCCCGTCAGCTATGATGCGGTCTACACCTTCGTGGTGACGGCCAACATTACCCTGACTGCCGTATACACGGACACCGCTGTGGAAAAGACGGCATCCATCATGATGGATGCTGCCGGCGAGGAGCACATCACCGTCATCAACGACAGATACTCCATGGCGTTCAGCGGCAAGATCACCCTGCCCGAGGGGGCACAGCTGGAAGAGTTCGGTATGCTGCTGACCAACCAGGACGGCAGTGCGTGTGACGCAGACAACTTCGTCATCGGCGGCGCCATCAACGGCGTTGCCAACGTGAAGCTGGTCGGCACCACCCTGACCGAACAGGGTCAGTTCAAGATGAACATCAACAATGTCGCACCGGGTGCGACCCGTACCGGCAGAATGTATATGATCGTCAAGCTGGCCGACGGCACCACCCAGACCCTCTACAGCAGCACTTGGGCTACCCTCTCCACCCCCATCGAATAACCCCCATAAATCCACCGCCCGGCAGGAGCTCCTGCCGGGCGGCTTTGCGTGGGGAAGAGACAATGTATCGAACAAAACAACCTCTACAGACGGAATGTTTCTTTGCGTTGCTTGCCGCAACGGGCAGATTTGCCTATAATAGCGGTAACGATTGAAAGAAAGGAAGCTTGCCCTATGCTGAATGAAAACATCAAATCCATCCGAAAGTCCAAAGGTCTTTCCCAAGAGGAGCTTGCCATCCGACTGCACGTGGTGCGGCAGACGGTTTCCAAATGGGAGTCCGGGATATCCGTTCCCGATGCCGATTTGCTGCTCGCTCTGTCGGAAGCGCTGGAAACACCCGTCAGCACCTTGCTCGGCGAAACTGTGGCTGTGTCCCCGGCGGAGGACTTAAAAGCCATCGCCGAAAAACTGGAAATTATAAACGTACAGCTTGCCCAAAGAAAGGTAAACCGCCGAAAAGCTGTGCATTGGCTGCTGATCGTATTGTGTGCGGTTATTTTGACCACGACTGCGGCATTGATCGTACTGCATAGTCCGTACTTGGATTGGGATTTTTCCGACCCGGAAACCGCTGTGGCCGGAACCGCACTGCACGCAGGGGAATGGCTGTTTGTCCGATTGGCGCCTCCGCTTCTCGCAGGGATAGTCGTGGGGATCGTCTGCACACGGGAGAAACGTCGATAAAGCCCGCCGAAAGCGCTTCGAGCGATTCCATCCAATAAATTTCTTGCAATTCCGATGTGGATATGGTACTATTTAATTATCTACCGAAAAGAGTACGCCGTTTGCAGACGGTGTATGGAAAGGTTGTGCGCATGAGACCTTATCCGGTTATCCTTGTGCCCGGTATCGGGCAGTCCCGTACCCGTCTGACGGAAAACGGCAAGCTGGCCTGGCCGCTGGATGTAGACACGGAAAAGCTCAAAAAGACCCTCCTGTCGCCGGCGATTCGCATGGTACTGTTTCGGCACGACTGCGGCTTTGAAAAAGCACTGCGCAAAGCCGTTCGGGAGGCGCTGGAGCCTCTGCGCGGTACGCAGGACGGGCACCTTGTCCACCCCGTTCAGGTGGAGACGTTTGAAAATTCCCTTGCCCACTGCACGGCGGAACAGCGGCATTTCATCAGCCGTATGGTGCCGTATTCTGTTTTTGCGGAACCCGTGGGGGAGGAGAACCTGTACTACTTTGCCTACAATCCCATAGGAGACGTCGGGCAAACCGTGGAGGAGCTGCGGGCGTTTGTCTGCCGCATTTTGGAGCAGACGGGTGCGCCGAAGGTCAGCTTTGTCGCCATCAGCTTGGGCGGATCCATCATCACCCAGTACCTCGAGCGCTATGTTTCCTGCGGCGATACGGCACGGGTGATCGGCATTGTGGCGGCGTTTGACGGCAGTCGTCTGCTGTCGGGCATTCTGCAAAAGAATATCTCGACCCGGGGCATGATACCCATTGCCGAGCTTCTGCTTGGTCGTAAGGCGGCGCAGGCACTGGAAAAGTCCGCAGGGCTGATCCCGCATAAGCTTTTGCATCGCTATGCCGATGCCGTATTGGATTGCCTGCCGGAGGTTCTTTTGCGCAGTACGGTGATGTGGGGTGCGATTCCGGCGAGCCAATATCCCGAACTGTGCGAACGTTTTTTGAGCGGAGAACCGTTTGCCGCTTTGCGTGCAAGAACGCAGGAAGCCTACCGTGTGCGGGCGAATCTTCCGGCGCTGGTGGAAAAATGTGCACGGTACGGTACGGACATCTATTCCCTGTACGGCTGCGGGCGGCACCTTTTGGCGGTGAATGACGATGCGGATTCGGACGGCGTCGTCCATGCGTCCTCCTGCCGGATGGGGGAGACGGCGCAGGAAAGTCCCATTGCCGGAAACACCCGAGCCTTCCCCGGCATGGAACATGAAGGCGCCGCAAAAGAGCCGACGCTGTTGGCGTTATGCGCCGCGCTCCTTCGCGGGGACGTGGAAAATATACACACATTTGACGGAAAGGCGGCACTGTAAATGAAAAAACTTTTGAAAAAATCCCTTGCCGTATTGCTGACACTGGCGATGCTTTGCACCTTTGTGAGCTTCGGAGCGTCGGCGGAAAGCGGTGTGCTGACCGAGTGCGGCGGCGAGTGCGATTATGCGCCCAGCATCGTGGTTCCCGGATTGTTTCAGTCCCAAAACCGGCTGTACGATGCGGACGGGAACATGGTTCTGGACGACAGCGGCAAGCCTCTGACACAGCTTTTGGTGAACCTGACCACCAAGGATATCGTGC
>JAQXLO010000025.1 GCA_029012165.1 Oscillospiraceae bacterium
GTACAATGTGTTCATGCCCGAGTCCGACAAGGTTCAGACCGCCCTCAAACAGCTGATCGCACCCATTGTGCAGGTCATGCTGCTGCACAACTATAAGTCCTTTGCCCGCTCCTTGGCAAAAGCGGCACATTTTCTGCTGGATGAGATCGCCTGCGACGACAACGGCGACCCTGTCAACGACTATGTGGACGTATGTTACCGCAGTGACCCTTCCGCATTTCACAATCCCTACACCCAGACCCGTTTCCGCTACGACTGGCGGGAGGACGTGTTTGACATTGCCGCAGAGCTGCACGAATTCATCGAGGAAACCAAGCGCCTCACCGGTCACAGCAAAGTTGTCCTCAAGGGCGAAAGCATGGGCGGCGCCGTGCTGATGACGTACCTGAAGGTCTACGGACACGACAGCGTGGACACCATCATCATGCAGTCCTCCGCCTTCAACGGCATCTCCCTGGTGGGCGACCTGTTCACCGGCGATCTGCGTGTGCAGACTGCAAACGCCCTGCGCTACGCCGAAAACTACTTGGAGGGCAGTGAAAACGAAGTCAACTTCTACCGCCTGATGCTCCGGCGGTTCGGCTTCCTCGCCGCCCCCATCGTGCGCATTCTGGACAAAACCATGTCCCGGGGTAACAGCATTCTGTACCAAGAGTGTCTGAGCGACCTGTTCGGCAACATTCCGGGTCTGTGGACCTTTGTCCCGCAGGAAAAGTATGCGCAGGCCAAGGCATTTCTTCTGGACGAGACGGAGAACGCCGTGCTTATCCAAAAAATCGACCGCTACCACTACGGCGTGGCAGACAGCACCAAGGCGCTGTTGGATGATGCTCTGGCGGATGGGGTAAAGCTGGCGATCATCGCCAACTACGACAAAGCCGCCGTTCCCGTAGGGGAACACGCCGGCTTGCAAAGTGATTTTCTCATCGACACTGCCCGCACCTCCATGGGCGCCACCTGTGCCGATTTCGGCAAGACCCTCGGCGAGGACTACGTCCAAAAGGTGGATGACGGTCACAACCACGTCTCCTGCGACAACGTGATCGACGCCTCCACCTGCGCCTATCCGGAATACACATGGTTCGTCAAGGACATGATGCACACCTGGTACACCGGCAGCTACGCCACATTTACCTACTGGCTCTCCTCCCTGACTGTCCAGCCCACCGTCCATGACACGCCGCTGTTTCCGCAGTTTATGGTGGACAACCACGACACCAACGAGCTGGAGCCCCTCACGGTCGAAAACAGTGAACGCCACCCCACAGACGTGGACTGGAAAGCACTGTTTCAGCTGTTCCGTGAACGAATCCGGGAAAAGAGATAGTCTCGAAAAAGAAAAGCAGACGGATCCCGCACCAAAACGGGAAACCGTCTGCTCTTTTTATTGTTCTGCTCAGCGCATTTCGATGTTGAGATTGTGCTTGAGGTTGCCGAGAATCTTTTGGATGAAGCGGTCGATGTCCTTCGGCTCAAGGGGAGCGTCCTTCGGTACGAACGAAATGTTGAACGCCATGCTCTTTTTGCCCTCGCCGATCTGCTTGCCACGGTAGATGTCGAACAGATCCACCTTCTGCGCCTGCTTGCACGCACGCAGAATTTCTGCGACGATCGCACCGCAGGTCATCTCCTCGTCCACGACCAAAGAGAGGTCACGAGTCACAACGGGGAACTCGGGGATGGGACTGTACCGAACGGTTTCGGGAATCATGGCGGACAGCTTGGCGTACTCGATCTCGCCGAGGAAAATCTTTTGGTTCTCCTTGCTGTCCTTGGGCAGATCCAGCTCACGGGTGATGACATTGGCGATCTTGCCGAACACGCCCACACGCTCGCCGCCGCAGAGGATATACGCCGCAATGCCGGGGTGCAGATATGGCACATCCTCTGCACGCTCAAACTCGAAGTGCAGACCGAACGCCTCGCCGAAGCCCTCGACAGCACCTTTCACGGTGAAGAAATCCTCGTCGGCGCCAAACGCCGCAAAGCCGAGGTGCTGTATCTCGTTCGGAAGTTCGGTCACGGGCTGCTGCTTCGGCTCGTACACATTCGCCAGTTCAAAGATTCTGCCCTCACCGTTGCCCTTTTTCAGGTTCTCGACCACCGTCGTCAGCATGGACGGCGCCAGCAGGGTGCGCATGGTGGTGAGGTTGGAGGAAATGGGGTTGAGCAGATGGATGGCATTTCTCGCCTTATCGTCCTCGGCAAGGTGCAATGCATTCAGGTCGGCATCGGCATAGAACGCCAGCGTGGACACCTCATAGAAGCCCTGTGCGCACATCACACGCTTGACCTTGTTGGCTCTCTGCTGTGCGGCGTTCAAACCGCCGTTGGTCACGGCAGACGCCGTCAGGAAGGTGGGCGTGATATGCTCGTAGCCGTACTCACGGATAACTTCCTCCGCAAGGTCGGGTTCGCCGATTTCGATATCCTCACGGTATCTCGGCGCAACGACCTGCAGTGCGTCGCCGTCCCGCTCGACTGCGAAGCCGAGGCTTTGCAGAATGTCCAGAACCTTCTGTGCGGGGACTTCGATGCCGAGGATGCGGTTGATGCCGCTGAGGGTCGCCTTGATTTTCTTGCCCTCACGGGGTGCGCCGGCGGAGCAGTCGAAAGCGCTGGCGGTGATCTCGCCGCAGCCCAGCTGCTCGATCAGGTGCAGCGCACGAGCCATGCCCAGCTCGCAGGTGTATTCGGAAATGCCCTTTTCGTAGTGGGCGGATGCATCGGTGTTCTGTCCGAGACTGCGGGCTGTCTTGCGCACGTTGTCCCGCATAAACTTGGCGGACTCGAACAGCAGCTGCGTGGTGTTGTCGGTGATCTCGCTGTTCAGACCGCCCATAACGCCCGCCAGGGCAACGGGCTTTTTGCCGTCGCAGATGACGAGGTTCTGATCGGTGAGTGTGAACTGCTTTTCGTCCAGTGTTGTAATCTGTTCACCGTTTTCCGCACGGCGGACGATGATCCGGCGGCTCTCCAGCGTGTCCATGTCGAAAGCGTGCATGGGCTGACCGATCTCCAGCATAACGTAGTTGGTGATGTCCACCACGTTGCTGATACTGCGCAGACCGCACAGCGCCAGATTGCGGCGCATCCATGCGGGCGACTGTCCGGGGGTAATGTTACGCACGCCGTGACCGAGGTAACGAGGGCAAAGGTCGGGGGCTTCGACGGTGATGTCCAGACCCTCGTATACATAGTCGCTCTGCGTGTAATCGGTTGCGGGCATTTTCACTTCCTTGCCCAAAACGGCGGCGACTTCCCGGGCGATGCCGAGGACGGACTGACAGTCCGGGCGGTTCGCCGTGATGGAAATATCGAAAATATAGTCGTCCAAACCGACAATCGGTTTGACGTCGGCGCCCACGGGGGCGTCCTCGGGCAGAACCAGCAGACCGAAGTAGTCTGCGCCGGGGTACAGGTCATCGTTCAGACCCAGCTCCACGCCGCTGCAAAGCATACCGTTGCTCTCGTAGCCGCGCAGTTTTCCTTTTTTAATCTTGGCAACGCCCACCACCGTCTTGTGATCCTTGGCGGTCTCGATGACCGTTGCGCCGTCCAGCGCCGTGGGGAACTTGCCGCCCACGCAGACGTTGTCTGCGCCGCAGCAGATCTGAATCGGCTCGCCCTGACCCACGTCCACCATGCACACGTGCAGGTGCGTGTCGGGGATAGGTTCACACGCTGTGACACAGCCGACAACCACGTTTTGCACGTCCTTGCCGACGTCGATCAGCTCCTCGACCTCGAAGCCGCAGCCGAACAGCTTTTCTTCCAATTCCTGTGCCGTAATGTCTATGTCAACGAACTGACGCAGCCAGCTGAAGGGTACTTTCATGTCCGTCTCCTCCTTAATCCTTGAACTGCTTCAAAAAACGCAGATCGTTTTCGTAAAGCAGACCGATGTTGTTGATGCCGTATTTGAGCATGGCGATGCGCTCGATGCCGATGCCGAACGCCAAGCCGGAATATTCGTTTGGGTCGATGCCGCAGTTTTCGAGAACCTTGTGGTGGACAATGCCGCCGCCGAGCACCTCGATCCAGCCCGTGCCCTTGCACAAACCGCAGCCCTTGCCGCCGCACTCGAAACAGCTCACGTCCACTTCGACGCTCGGCTCGGTCAAGGGGAAGTAGCTCGGACGCAGTCTCGTTTTGACACTGCCGCCGAAAATTTTCTTGACGAACTCGTCCAGCATACCCTGCAAGTCGCAGAGCGTGATCGTTTTATCGACAACCAAACCCTCCATCTGGTGGAACATGGGCGAGTGCGTCGCATCGCTGTCGGAGCGAAACACTCTGCCGGGCACCAAAACCTTGATGGGCGGCTTCTGGCTGTCCATGACACGAATCTGCCCGGGGGACGTGTGGGTGCGCAGCAGGATGTCCTGCGCCACATAGAACGTATCCTGCATATCCCTGGCGGGGTGATTCTTCGCCACGTTCAGGCGGGTAAAGTTGTGGTCATCGTCCTCGATTTCGGGACCCTCGTAAATTTCAAAGCCCATGCCGGAGAACACGTCGATCATCTGATTTTTCGTAATGGTGATCGGGTGCAGGGAGCCGGCAGCACGCTTTTTGGCGGGCAGGGTGATATCCACCTGCTCGCTCTTGTTGAGTCTCTCCAGCTCCAGCGCCTCCAGCTTTGCCGCCATCTCGTCGTACTTGGCACTGACCTGAGCCTTAAACTCGTTGATCACCTTGCCGACAGCGGGACGTTCCTCGGCAGGAACGGAGCCGAGATTCTTCATCAGCCCCTGAATACTGCCCTTTTTACTCAAAAACTGCTGCCAAAAGGCAGACAGCTCCTCTTTGGTCTGCACGGCGCACAGGGTCTGCTCCACCTGTTCGCGCAATGCTTTGATTTTGGATTCCATGAACACACCTCATTTTTCACATAAAAAATAGCAGCCGCATCCCAACGGGACGAAGCTGCACAACTCCGCGGTACCACCCAAATTCCGCCAAAAAAGGCGGCGCTCAAAAATCTGTAACGGGATCAGCCGTCCGGCACTACTGGAAACCGTTCGCACCGGCTGCTCGGGAGGGAATTTGTACGGCGCCGTTCGGAGCGCCTTTCAGCCGGTGAGCGCTCTCTCTGTCGTCCCGAAAATCCGTACACTGTCTCCGTCATTGCATTTATCCTATAAAGTATAAACAGAAAACCGTGATTTGTCAAGCTTTTTCCGCTCAGTCCCGACGGAACAGGTCACGGGTATAGACCTTGTCCTGCACGTCGTCAAGGACGGGGTCATAGCGGTTGGCGATGATGACCTTGCTGCGCTGTTTGAACTGCTGTAAGTCCCGCACGACTTCACTGCCGAAAAAGGTGGCACTCTCGCCCAAGGCAGGCTCATAGAGAATCACCGTGGCGCCCATGGCCTTGATGCGCTTCATCACGCCCTGCACGGAGCTGTGGCGGAAGTTGTCACTGCCCGATTTCATCGTCAGGCGGTACACGCCGACGATAATCTCCTTTTCCTTTTCCAAATTCCACGCACTGCCGTCCTCGTAGCCGCCCGCCATGCGCATGACGCTGTTGGCGATGAAATCCTTGCGGGTACGGTTGGACTGGACAATGGCGCCGATGAGACTTTCGGGGATGTCGTTGTAGTTTGCCAAAAGCTGTTTCGTATCCTTCGGCAGACAGTACCCGCCATAGCCGAAGGAGGGATTGTTGTAGTGGGCGCCGATGCGGGGATCGAGGCAGATGCCGTCAATGATGTCCCGTGTATTCAGCCCCTTGCTCTCGGCGTAGGTGTCAAGTTCATTAAAGTAGGACACACGCAGCGCCAAATAGGTATTGGCGAACAGCTTCACCGCCTCCGCCTCCGTAAAGCCCATGAACAGCGTGTCAATGTCCGGCTTGCAGGCACCCTGCTGTAAAAGTGCGGCAAAAATATGCGCCCTTTCCGTCAGCGCCGCATCCGTTTTATCCGTACCGAGAATGATGCGGGAGGGGTAGAGGTTGTCGTACAGCGCCTTGGTCTCCCGCAGGAATTCCGGGGAAAACAGTAAGTTGCGGCAATGCTTTTCCTTGCGCATATGCGCCGTGAACCCCACGGGCACGGTGGATTTTATCACCATCGTTGCCTCGGGATTGAGCGCCGAAACCACGTCGATCACGCTCTCCACGGAGGAGGTGTCGAAGAAATTTTTCCGGCTGTCGTAGTCGGTGGGCGTGGCGATGACCACAAAATCCGCATCGCTGTACGCCGCTCTCGCATCCGTGGTCGCCGTCAGATCCAGCGTCTTTTCGGCGAAATACTTTTCAATGTAGGCGTCGGCGATGGGCGAACGTCTGCGGTTGATGGCGTCCACCTTTTCGGGCAGGATATCCAGTGCCTTGACCGTGTGGTGCTGCGCCAGAAGCACGGCGATGCTCAAGCCCACATAGCCCGTCCCCGCCACGGCGATTTTGTACTTTGTCATTGCTCTCCGCCTTTTCGTTCGTAATGCTTAATGCCGGATGTCCTTCTGCATAAACACAGACCCCACGGATCTCCACACGATTTTCAAATCAAACAGAAACGAAGCCTTTTCGATGTATTCCACATCCAGCTGCGTTTTCTTTTTTAGCCCCACAAAATCCCTGCCGTTGACCTGCGCCCAGCCGGTGATGCCCGGGCGGACACGGTACACGCCGTGTTCGGTGCGCATACGGTGAGCATCCTTCTCCTCCACAATCAGCGGACGGGGACCGACAAAGCTCATGTCTCCCTTGAGAATGTTCCACAGCTGCGGCAGTTCGTCGAGGCTCGTCCGGCGCAGAAACTCGCCCCATTTGGTGATCTGTCCGGCATCCACACGGTTGCTCGCCACGTTGGGCGTGCCGTTGCGCATGGTGCGGAATTTTAAAATTGTAAAAACTTTGCCGTCCTTGCCGTAGCGTGCCTGCCGCAGAAAAACGGGTCTGCCCTGCGCACACAGGGAGACAAGGGCAATCAAAAGCATCGGAACGAACAGCAGCAGGAGCAGGATAATACTCCCCGCCAGATCCAACGCACGCTTTGCTGTGTACATCATTTTCACTTCCTGAAAGTGTTCCAAGGGCGCTGATTCGCCCGAGTGCATACAAAGTAACCAATTTATTGTACATCATGCAACCGTTCTCTGTCAATAGAAAGCGAACGCATTTCTGCTCAAACGCCCCGCAACCGGGTATTGGGCACATATTTCGCCGCCAACGCACGGTACAGCTGCAAAGCTTCCTCAGACGGCGCCTGCAGCCCCTCACACAGGCAAGCGCCCGAATCCACAAAGCACTGCAAATAGTACGCCTGCGCTCCCTCGAGCCAGCGTCCGATGGCTTCAAAATCCGCCGCCTCGTGAAATTCCTCCACCACAGTCGTGCGAAATTCATAGGGTACCAGTCCTTGTTTTAAAAAGCGGACGCTTTGCCGGATCTTGTCCAGATCCATCGCCTTCAGCCCACAGGTCAGGGCGTATTTCTCCGGGGAGTTTTTGATGTCCATCGCCACATAGTCCACCAGCCCCCGCCGCACCAGCGTCTCCAGCCGGGCGGGATGGCTGCCGTTGGTGTCGAGCTTGACGGCGTAACCGAGCGCCTTGATTTTTTCGATAAACGGGACGATCTCTTCCGTCAGCAGCGGCTCGCCGCCGGTGATGGCGACGCCGTCCAAAATGCCGAAGCGCTTTTTCAAAAAGGCAAAGAATTCCTCCTCAGCCATTCCCTCCGTTTCCTGCGGGTACACCAGTGCGCTGTTGTGGCAGAACGGGCAGCGGAAATTGCATCCGCCGAGGAACACCGTACAGGCGACCCGTTCGGGGAAATCCAGCAGTGTCAGTTTTTGCAGTCCTGCGATTTTCATGATAATTCACCCTCTGTCCAAAATGCGGTGCCGTCACCGCCGTATAAAACGCCCAGCGCCTCGGCGACGCTTGCGCCGAGATCGGCAAAGGTTTCCCGTGTGCCGATGTTTCGGGGCGTCCAGTTTTTATTGTATGCCAGCATGGGCACATACTCCCGTGTGTGGTCAGTGCCGTAAAACGCCGGGTCGCACCCGTGGTCTCCCGTCACGATCAGCAGATCCTCGTCCCCCAGCTTTGGCAAAAATTCCGCCAGAAATGCATCCAGCGCCGTCAGGGCGGCGGCATAGCCGTCCACGTCCCGCCGGTGACCGTAGAGCGTATCGAAGTCCACCAAATTGGCGTAGCACAGCCCGTGAAAATCCCGCCGCAGCAGTTCGCCGAGGATGCGCATCCCCTCGGCGTTATTATGGGTGGCGAAGTGTTCCGTGATGCCCTGCATACAGAATATATCCCCGATCTTGCCCACGGCCAGCACATCCAGCCCGGCATTTTTCAGGCAGTCCGGCACCGTTTCCTTGGGCGGCGGCAAAGAAAAGTCCCGCCTGTCCCCGGTGCGGGTAAAGGGATATTCCCCCGCAAAGGGTCGTGCGATCACACGGCCGACGGCGTGTTCTCCCTGCAAAATCTGCCGGGCAATGCGGCAATAGCGATACAATTCCTGCACATCCGTCACCGCCGTATGGGCGGCGATCTGAAACACGCTGTCGGCGGAGGTGTAGACGATGGGGAACCCCGTGCGCAGATGTTCTTCGCCGTAGTCCTCCAGCACCTTGATGCCGGAATAGGGCTTGTTGCAAAGCACCTCTTTGCCGATTTCTTTGCAAAACGGCTCCAGCACTTCGGGTGGAAAGCCGTCGGGATAGGTGGGGAACGCTCGCTCGGACACAACGCCGCACATCTCCCAGTGCCCCGTCACGGTGTCCTTGCCGGCGGATCTTTCCGTCAGCTTGCCGTACACGCCGATGGGACTGCCCCTCTCGCCGTGGGCACAGCGCAGTCCCAGCGCTTCGAGGGTGGGGATATGCAGCCTGTCACTTTCGCAAACCGAGCGGAATGTGTCGGCGCCTGCGTCCCCGTAAAGTCCCGCATCCGGCTGTGCGCCGATGCCGAGACTGTCGGCGACGATCCAAAATACACGTTTCATGCTCAGCTCTCCAAGTCAAAATATCCCGCAAGTTTTGCAAACAGCGGTGTGACCTCCACGTGCTTTTCCAGCCACTTGTCAAAGAAGCCGATCAAAAAGCCGTTGCAGACGGTCATGATCAACGTACCGAAGCCGACGCCCACAAACCGGTGGAACAGCAAAAGCGTCATGGCGCAGGAGACGAGCAGGCAGGAAAAATCGAAAATCTGTTTAAATCGGGTGCGGTTCAGGCGGTACCGCTGTGAAATGCCCTTGACGAAGAAATCATACACCTGCGGGTACAAATACACCCGATAAATCATGGCGATGGACAGGGACGTGAGCGTCATGCCCAGCACGAAATACACGATCTTCAGCGGCAGGGGCAGTGTGCCGGGGACGGTCACGGCGGGATTAAAGTGCGGAATCAGCACACGCCACAAATCTAACACGGCGCCGTAAAACAAGCCGGTCAAAAAGGAGCTGAAATAGACGAGCTTCACCCGCCGCATGGCAATACAGAACACGACGAACAGCACCCCCTGCACGATGTATTCACACTGCCCGAAGGTCAGCCCGATCTTCTGCGAGAGGATGTACGCCGGTGCCACGATCATCGAGACGCCGAAATCGGTGCAGGTGATCATCGCCACGGACAACGCCAGTAATAGGATGCTCAAAACATACAGCAGCTCTGCGGGAATTTTGATTTGTTTCATGCTTTCTCTCCGAGTGTGTAAAAATATCCATCCCATAGAATACCACACACGTCGGAAAGTGTCAATCTGCCGCACAGAGCTTGCACGCCCTCACACGTCGTGCTTGACACGCTGTCGGTTTGCGGGTATACTGAATGTACCTGTATAGAAAAAGAGGTATCGACTATGAAAAAACCGCTTTCCAAAAAGACCAAAATCATCCTCGCTGTTTTGCTGGTGCTTGTAATCGCCGCTCTCATCCCCGTTTCCGTTCTGGTTCTCATCCCCGAGTGGAAGCTGTATTCCCGCCGTGCTGACATTACCGTTTCCGACGCCGCACTTTCAAACGGCAGTGACCGCATCCATTTTCTGAACACGGGACACTCCGATGCGTTTTTGCTCGAGAGTGACGGTCATTTTGCGCTCATCGACGCCGCCGAGGACACCGACAATCCGAGAGGCTTCGACGCATTGGAGCTGGACGGCTACGAGGATTTAGTCCTCGACTATCTCAAAACCCATGCCTCTTCGGCGGACGGGCGTGTACACCTCGATTTCGTCCTCGGCACCCACAGCCACTCTGACCACATCGGCGGCTTTGATACCGTGATTGCCGACAGCGACGTTGACGTCGGCAGAGCCTATCTCAAGGTATACGACAGCAAAAAAATCCGAGACAAGGAAATCGTACAGTGGGACAACCAAGAAGTCTACGACCAAATGGTTAACGCACTCACAGCGAAAAATGTGCCGATTGAAACAGCGCCGAGCACCGAGCCGTTCACGCTCGGCAACTTTACGATAACCATTTTCAACGGCATCGACGAACCCACCGACGGCAAGGTCGGCGAAAATGACCAGTCCATGGGCGTACTCGTGGAGAAAGACGGCACTCGTGTTTTCCTCGCCGGCGATATCGACGACAAAAGCGGCGACGAAGCCCGTCTCGCCGCACAAATCGGTGACATCAACCTGCTGAAAGTCGGTCACCACGCCTATCCCCTCTCCTCCACGGAGAACTGGCTGCGCACCCTCTCGCCCGAATACTGCGTCGTCACCAACGCTAAAAGCGAAAAAACGAACCCCATCCTGCGACGCATCGCCCGCATCACCCACAGCACCGTGCTTTTGACCACGGCGGAGGACGGCGTCCTTGCCGAGATCGGCAGCAGCGGACAGATCACGTTCTACAACTCCATACATGACTGACATCTTCCGTCCCCGGCTGTCGCAGGTTGACAAACGTCAACGGCGGCAGTCTTTTTTAGGGCAACACCGCACAAATCCGTGATGAACCTTTTTAAGGAACCTGTCGCATTTCCGTGCATCTTGTGGTATAATACATTCCAGCGCAAAAAAGGAAAGGTGTGTTCCCTGTATGCTCAAGAAAAGAATACTCGGTTTTGCCCTGTGTGTCTGTATTCTGCTTTCTGCCACGGCTGTCCCGTCCTATGCCGCCGGAGAAGCAGGGCAAGTGCCGTCCCTGCTGCGGGTGCTGGAGGACGTTTCGGGCACGGTCATCAGCGTCCTTGCCCGATGCCGAAACAAACTTCTGCACACAGACGAAGCGGACATTCCCGTGCCGCCTGTAAACGCACCCTCCTGGACAGAATACGCCGGCGAACCGATCGACAATCCCGAACAGACCCTGTCCGCCGAAACATGGGTCATGCAGGAGATTACCTTTGTCAGCGACAAAGCCTATGCCGACCCGTTTTGCGATGTGGACGTGGATCTGCTTCTGTTCGGCGGCGGCAGGCTCTATACCATCCCCGCTTTCTGGGACGGCGGCAACACGTGGAAAGTCCGTTTTGTCTGTCCCGCCGCCGGCACTTGGTACTACAAAACTGTTTGTACCGACAGCGAAAACACCTCCCTCGGCGCAAGAACCGGCAAGGTAATCTGCGCCGCATACAGCGGTGTGCACGACATCTACAAGCACGGCTTCGTGACGACGAACACTGGCAAGAAGTATTTCACCTACGCCGACGGCACACCCTTTTTCTATCTCGGCGACACCCACTGGAGCCTTGGGGACGAAACGGCGGATATGGTGAAAACCATCTGTGAAAAGCGTGCCGCACAGGGCTTTACCGTGTACCAGAGTGAGCCCATCGGCGCAGCATTCGATTTTATCGACGGCATCACCGAGGCGGACATGGCGGGACTTGCGCAGTACGACGAGAAGTTCGCCATCATCGCACAAAACGGTCTCGTCCACGCAAACGCCCAGTTTTTCTTCACCGCCTATATGCAGCCGCTGATCGAAAACCACGGCGGCTATACGGCCGACAAGGATTTGGCGGACAGCGCCAAGCAGTATCTGGAAAAAATTTGCCGCTACTGGGTGGCACGGTACGGCGCTTATCCCGTGATCTGGACGCTGGGGCAGGAATCGGACAACGACTTCTATTGGAGCGAGACCGAACACCCGGACTGGAGCTATAAAAACAATCCCTACAAGCTCGTTGCCCGGTATCTGGCAAAATACGACGCCTACGACCATCCCCTTTCCGCCCATCAGGAGCATACGGGGGCGACGGCGGCCTACGGCAACGGCAGAGGTGCGGGCGACAAATGCAAGGTGTATCTGCGTTCTTCTGCCCCCTCCTGTTTCCGGGACGTTCCGGCTCACACGTTCTATGCGGCACAGTGGCAGATCTCCAAAACAGAACCTTGCGATTTCAACGTGGCAAAGGATTATTGGTACAATGCCCAGGGCAAACCCGCTGTGAACTTCGAGGGGCAGTACTGCTATCTGTGGACGAAAAATTTCGGCTCACGGATGCAGGGCTGGACGGCGTATCTCAACGGGATGTACGGCTACGGCTGGGGCGGTCACGACACATGGAGCTATCTCAACACCTACGATGAGGAAAACGACAGCTCCGACGGTGTGGACACCATCACCAGCGAAGAAAAAATTCGCGCAACCTGGCAGGATGCGCTTGAATACTCCAGCAGCTATCAGGTCGGGTATATGCGCACTTTTCTGGAGCAGGCAAAGTGGTATACGCTCATCCCCCGGTTTGACAACCGCGCCTATTTCGTGCCCTGCGCCAACGTCTACTATACCTGCGCCAGCAATGCGGACAACTCCGAAATCGTGCTGTATTTCTATTCCTTCACCGACGCATCCGTTGCGCAGAAAGCAAACACGAAGTTCTACGGCGGGCTCCAAACGGGTACCGTGGGCAATCTTGTTCCGGGGAAAAGCTACACCTGCCAATGGTTTGACCCCATCGCAGGGGAATACTCGGAAAAGTGTGCCTTTACGGCGACCCGGTTCGGCACATACTGTATCGGCGAAAAGCCGAAAGCCACCGACATGGTACTGCTGGTGGAAGCGAAGGACAGCTGACTTGACAAAACAGCCGTCCTGTGGTAGGCTGATGCCGTTAAGGGGAGTGAACCGATGAAACGTGCAAAAATTTTCCTTTGCGCCGCACTGGCGGTGATACTGCTTTTCTATGCCGGATGCGGCAAGCGGCAGACCGAGGAGGAACCGAGGCCTTGGGCGGTATCATCCACAAACGCAAAACCCACCGAAACGCCCACGGAAACGACCCGCTCCGCCGAGCTGCCCACCATGGAAACGCTGGAAACGGACGGCACCTCCATCACCCTGCCCATGGGTGTGTCCGCCGCCGATATTGCCCAGCTGGAAGCCATGCTTTGGCCGCACTTTTTCTATGTGGACTACGACAGCACAGACGCAGACGTCCAAGACGCCATGGAATATATCACCGACGGCTCCGTGCCGTGGGGCTTGCAGCGGGTCTACGACACGCTGGATCCCGACGCCTCCCACGGCACTTACGAACAGCTGTCCGTGGAAACCGACCCCGATCCCCGGTCGCTGTTCCCCGACACCTACTACAAGGTGGATGCCGCCGTGGTGGATTTCCTGCTGGAGGATGTCCTGCACTGCACCCCGGACAGCCGTGTGCGCACCGATGCGTTCTACGCCGAGGGCGACTACTATTACTTCCGCTGTCTTGCCACGGGCGTCCAGCCCACCGAGGCGCACGTCCGTGCCTGTCAAACTTTGGAGAACGGGCACTACCGCATCACCGCCGAGCTGATGACTGCTGACCCGGACAGCGAACCGAGCCACTTGAAGTCCGCATTTCTGGAAGTGTCCATCGCCCGAACCGGCGCGCTGCGGCACTGGACAGTCTACAATGTGGAAACATTTGAATGATTTTTTGGCATGGGTTTCTCGAAAAGAAATCCATGTCTTTTTTGTAACCTTCTTCCGTGTTTTGCGTCTTATACAGTGAAACCCATTGGAAAGGAGCATCCGCTTTGGACGATACCGCCATAATCAAATTATTCCATCAGCGGGACGAGCGTGCCATCCGTGCCGCAGACGCTGCTTACGGCAACTACTGCCGCAGTATCGCCATGCGTATCCTCGGCAGCTTCTCCGATGCCGAGGAGTGCGTCAACGATACGTTTCTGCGTGCATGGAACACCATCCCGCCCCAGTGCCCGGCAAAGCTGTCGCTGTATCTCGGGCGCATTGCCCGCAATCTGTCCATCGACCGTGCCCGCAAAAACAAAGCCGCCAAGCGTGACGCCGGGAACTACGAGGGGCTTTTAGAGGAATTAGAGCCGTTTCTCCCCTGCGCCGAAACGGTGGAACAGGCTGTGGAGGACGCCGCACTGCGTGAGGCGCTGAACCGTTTTCTGCACACGCTTTCCCGACGGGACTGCACGCTGTTTCTGCGGCGCTACTTCTACGCCGACAGCGTGCCGGACGCCGCAAAACAATGCGGCGTTTCGGAAAGCAATGCAAAAGTGATCCTGCATCGCACACGAAAAAAACTGCAGCTTTTTTTGGAACAGGAGGAATTGTACTTATGAAAAGCGAACGCATTTTAGACGCCCTGTCCCATGTGGACGACAATCTGCTGGAGCTGTGTGAAACGTATACGCCTGTGCGCCGTTTCCCGTGGCGATGGGTTTCCGCTGCCGCTTGCGTGGCTGTGGCGGCACTGTCCGCCGTGTTTGCCCTGCACGGCAATTTCTTCGCCGACACCCCGAAGCCCGCCGCCTCCGAGACAGCGCAGGAAACATACAGCGATGCTTCCCTGCCTGCAGACACCGAAGCGTCCCCAGATGCGGAACTGCCGCAAATCCATTTGCCTGCCTATACCGTGCCCGCCACCACCGAATCCCGATGCGGCGTGACCGACACCCCCGCCGCCGACGCTACACAAAAATCGGCGCAAGAAACGGCGGCAGTACCCGACTTTGACCGGGCGACCCGCTCCTCCACCAAGTACCCTGCCCTCCTGCTCAACGGACAGAATTACACCTCCCGTGGGCTTTCCAAGCCGATTTTAGGCGCCCAGCTTAAACAAAAAGCGACTTTGACCGGCTTTGACGCCATCCACACCACCGAAGTGGAGCTGTACATCCTCCAAGACATTGCCCTCGACGCCGCCGTGGCTGTCCGTTTCCCGGAAACGGGGGAGGTGTATGCCTATGTCAACACCGACTACAAACCTGCCACCCTCGGACAGCTTTGGGACGATTTGAACCTTTCCGAATATCTCACCTTCGGCAAGGTATATTATGAAGCGACCACCTATGCCGACCCGCCGAACAGCGAGATCGAAAAACTCCTTGTCCCCGATGCGCCGCTTCGTGCCGGCGATACGTCTCCCAAAAACGATGTGATGCATATCCACATCAACGTCCCCGTCCTCGGCTACACCAACCACGCCATTTCCCTGACATCGGACGGCTATCTGCACACCAATCTCCTCGAATCGGGCAAGAGCTTCTACATCGGCAAAGAGCGAGTCAACCGCTTCGTTGCCTATGTGCAGGTAAGCTGTTCGGCGGTCAGCTACACGCCGACAACAAGCACCGCC
Organism: Oscillospiraceae bacterium; assembly: GCA_029012165.1. Taxonomy (GTDB): domain Bacteria; phylum Bacillota; class Clostridia; order Oscillospirales; family Acutalibacteraceae; genus UBA1425. Next base: position 15,537 of record JAQXLO010000025.1, read on the forward strand.
GGCACAACGGTGGTGATGACCTCCGCACCGGCACTCCCGATCGCCGCTCCGCCCCGGAGTGCGGAAACGAAAAAAAATACGGCAACCCCGGAATAAAACGGAACGAAAAACAGAAGCTTTCCTTGGGCGGAAATGTCCGGGAAGGCTTCTGCTTCTTTTGCGGCGCACCGTCCCAAAACGGCAGAAAAATCGGTTCATCACGGATTTTTGTGGGATTAAAAGTTTCGGTCAAGCCT
>JAQXLO010000026.1 GCA_029012165.1 Oscillospiraceae bacterium
AGAAAAGGATCTCTCTGCCGCAGACGCTCAGCGCAGTGCCCATGCGATGGTAGAGGATCGGACCGTCACTGCTGTCAGGCTTATAGCAAAAGTCGTACTTCAGAAAATCGGCACCGAATTCCGCAAAGGTCTTGGCGTCCAGATATTCATGGTCAAAAGAGCCGGGATAATCAGCGCAGGTACGCACGCCGGCACACGAGTACATCCCGAATTTCAGCCCTTTGCTGTGGACATAATCGCTGACATCGTTCATGCCGTTGGGAAATTTTTCCTTGTGCGGAACGATCTTGTCGGTGACGGGATCTCGGTCGTACTCCGACCAGCAGTCGTCAATGACCAGATACTCGTACCCTGCCTCCTTTAAGCCGTTAGCCACGAAGGCGTCTGCCGTTTCCTTGATCAGATCTGCATGGATGTTTTCACCGAACGTATTCCAGCTGTTCCATCCCATGGGCGGTGTTTTCGCAAGCATATTGTTTCCTCCTTATTCTTCATCCCCGTGTCTGCGTTTGTGCAGCTCGGCGAGGATCTTCTTGTGCTCTTTGTCGGGCAGTGCGTAGTTCCATGTGGGCACAGCTGCCAAAACGGAACCGATTGCCGGGGGAACAGAGATCAGGAAGAACATAATCATCATGAACGGCTCAAAGTCCGGGTTTGCACGGGCAAGCCCGGTCTGCATATACTGCACCACCGCCTCCCTGCGCTCCTTTTGGAAATCGACGACAGTGTAACCGACAGAGCAAAGAATCGTGGCAATGCCGGTGGAGAGCTTGGTAATAAAGGACTGACCGGAGAAAAATACGCCGTCCGGGCGAAGTCCGCTATGGTATTCCTCATAGTCGATACAGTCGGCGATCATCAGCGACTGCAAAACGGTGCTTGCGCCGATGGAAATACCGCTGAGGGTGAACATCAGGGCATACAGCGCCAAAAAAATCGGGGTCGTCACATCGTGGTTGGGCGCAATTTCATAGAAGAAGAAAATCAATGCAAAGGGAACAGCGCTAATGATATTGCTCCAGTTGTACAGGGACTTCTTTTCAATTTTCTGTACCAGCGCCGGCATGAGAAGCATCGCAACGAATTGACCCACAAAAAGACCTGCGCCGAGAATCACATAGTACTTGATCATTTGGGTGGAATCATTGTTGGCGTAGTAGTAGTTGACCAGCGTCATGGCAACCAGCATGACGATCTGCTTGGGACTGTTGAGAATGCCGGAAATCAAAATCTGACGGAAGGGCTTGTTGTTCCACATCAGCTTGAAGTTTTCACCGATGTTGTTCTTTTGTTCACTGCCGGGAATGCGCTCCTTGGTAAAGATGCCGACCAGCTGGAACAGTGCACAACCGATCAGTGCAAAGCCGAACGCCGTCAGCAGAAAGCCGTAGCGCTGCCCCTGATTGAATCCCATGCGGAAATCCATATCGGCAAAAAAGCGCTTTTGCAGCAGCTTGCCCACTTCGACACCCACAGGCTGAATGGAAATGAGCGTAATACCGCCGCCAATACCGGCAAATACACGGGCAAGGGATAGGATCTTGTTGCGGTGATCGTCCCGCTCGGTCATGACTGCGGTAATACCCCACAGCGGGATATCGCCGATGGTGTAACTCATGCCCCAAAGCACATAAGTAACCGCAGCCCATGCGATGATCAAGGTGCGGTTTGCACTGGCATCGGTATAGATGCCGAAATTCGTAAAGCAAAGGGTCGTTATCACCAGAATAATGGCGGGAGAAATCAACAGGTAAGGACGGCACTTGCCCCACTTGGTACGGGTACGATCCACCAGTGTACCCATCATGGGATCGTTGAACGCATCCCACACCCGGGCAAGGGTCATGATGATGCCCACAGCCATGGCGGGCATAAAGATGACTGACTCAAAATAGTACTGCAAGCCGGCACCAATAATATTGTATATAACATTCTGTCCCGCAAGACCGATCAGGTACATATTGCGCTCTTTTGCGGTATATGTACGAATGCCATCATACTCCGTCTTTTTTCTCATTCAAGCAACACCTCTTTATCATATTACCTATTTATGATACACGTTTTCGCAATTTTTTTCAACACTTTTTTAAAGATTTAGACACAGTTTTTCGTTCAATTTGTATGTCGCAGAGAATATTTACACAATATTTTGCGTTTGGGACTTGCAATTCGAGGTCTGTTCGATTATAATACTATAAGTATAAATCGTGGAGGGTTTTGTATGGCAAGAGTCGGCTGCTACTGCAGCGGAAAATTCACACAGCGCATCCGCCGCAGTTTTACGTCTGCGGACGGTCTTATAAACGAAAGCACCAACTGTCTTTTGCTGCACGGCTCAACCCTGTACGCCGGCACCCAAGAGGGTCTGTTTCGTCTGGAGGATTCCGTTTTTGTGCCTGTGTGTAAGGAAACGCTTTGCGGCAATATCCGTGCTTTGGCACAGCTCGACCGCAACTGCATCGCCGCAGTCAGCGAACGATCCGTTTATTTACTGCAAGACGGTCAGGTTACCCTGTACAAGGAATTTGAGGAACCTGTTGTCGAAGTGTGCAGCGGCAAAGGTTTCTGGTGGGTGCTGACGGAAAATCAGATTTTCTCCTTTGTCCCGGGTACCGCAGAAGTAAACCTGCACCGCTGTCTGGAGGGCGGCAAGGGACAGTGCATGGCCGTTTCGGACGAAAACATCTACATCGCCACGGAAACGAATATCAGCTACCTGCACGGAAAACGCAACGAATGGAAAAATCTCCTTCCCGATTTTTGCTCTATGCCCAAACAAAAGGTGCTGTCGCTCTGCTTTGACAGTGCAGGACACCTTTGGGTCGGTACCGAAAGCGGTGCTGCGATCTATGACAACGGTTGTCTTTGGATCACGCCGGAAAAACTGCCGCAGCTGCCTAAAAATCCCGTATACAAAATCACGGCGGACCGGGTCGGCGGGCGCTATTTCGCCTCGGATGTGGGCATCATTTATCTGAAAAACGGCAAAACCAAATATTTCTCCGCCGAACGCTGGGTTCCCGACAACGCAATCAAGGATATCGCCGTCAGCGCCGACGGCGAGCGCATCTTTGCCGCCACCGCCAAGGGAATCGCAGAGATCGACTGCTGCGAAATGACCCTGCTGGATAAGGCGGATTACCACGAGGAAACCATTGAAGCCTACCACATTCGCCACGGCTTCGTTGCAAACCGTGACCATATCGAAAACTATGATCTTGCAAGCGGCACCGTACATATTTCCGACAATGACGGTCTGTGGACGGCCTGCAATGTTGCTGCGGAAGCTTTCCGTTTTGGTGCCACCGGCGATCCCAACGCACTGCGCAAGGCAAGGCGAGGCATGAACGCCCTGCTCTTTTTGGCGCAGGTTACCGGTATTCCCGGCTTTACCGCCAGAGCGGTTCGCTATCCCGGCGAAGAGGGGTTTGGGGACGGCAACCATGAATGGCAGCTCTCCCCCGATGGCACCTGCGAATGGAAGTGCGAGACCTCCAGCGATGAAATGACCGGTCACTTCTTCGGCCTTTCCGTCTATTACGACCTTTGCGCCAACGATGAAGAGAAACAGCAGATCCGCAAGGCACTGTGCGGGATCATGGATCACATCATCGACAATAACTACCATTTAATCGACCACGACGGCAAGCCCACCACATGGGCTGTTTGGGATCCGAACCTGCTCAATCACGACGACAAGTGGGTCTTTGAACGGGGCATCAATTCTTTGGAACTGCTGGCGTTTCTCAAGGTCGCCCATCATATTTCCGGCGACCCGAAATATGCTGCGCTGTACACGGAATTCGTCCGCAAACACCACTATGTCTTAAATGCATCCCGGCACAAGATCCGTGACGCACACATCTGCCACATTGACGACAACCTCGGCTTCCTCGCCTCCCTGACGCTGCTGCGTCTGGAGGAGGATCCTGCGATCCGTGCCCTGCTTCTTTGTGGATTGGAGGATCACTGGCAGTACGAGCGCACCGAGCGCCAGCCGATGTTCTGCTTCATCCACGCCATTTTCACAGGCAATGATATTGACCTGCTGGAGGGCGTGCAGTCCCTGCGGGAATATCCGCTGGATCTTGTGTTCTATGCCGTGGAAAACTCCAAAAGAAAAGATTTGGTATACGATACCGAGCAGGAGGCGTGGCACGAAAGCCCGCAGATTCTGCACGCACTCCCCTTTGATGAGCGCAACATCCGCCGCCCGGACTGCAGCTGCTTCGAGCTGGATGCGCCCGACCGGCATTACGCAGAGGAAGGAACCTTCTTCCTTCTGCCCTACTGGATCGCCCGATATTATGATATTCTGCGTGAAGCGGAATCATCTGATGATGAATAAAAGAAAGGAAAATTGACCATGACTAAAGAAGAATACCAAAAGTTTGCAGGCGTTTATGCACTGATGCTCACGCCCTACAACGACGACCTTACCATCAACTACGAGGCTTACAAAGAGTATACCGAGTTCCAAGCTGCCACCGGTGTCGGTCATTTGTTTGCCGTCTGCGGCACCTCGGAAATGGCAAACCTCACTTTGGATGAGCGTGAAAAGCTTGCCGCTCTGACCGTGCAGTACGCCGGCGGCACCCCCGTTTTTGCCACAGCGAATCTGGAGCCTTCTTGGTTCGCACAGGTGGAAGAGGTCAAGCGTATGTCCCAAACGGGTTTGGACGGTCTGATTTTCGTCACCAAAGGTATGCATGACGACCCCGAACGCCAGTACACCTATCTCAGCGAGCTGGCAACCTACACCGATCTGCCTCTTTTCCTGTATGAGTTCCCCGGCATCCAGCCCCACAAGATGGAAGCCGATGTGTACAAGAGACTGGTCGATACAGGTCGCTTTGTCGGCATCAAGGACACCACCTGCACCATGGCCGCTATCCGTGAAAAAATCGCCGTGCAGGGCGACTCCAACGTACTGCAGGCCAATATCCCGCTTCTGTTCGAGGCGTGGAAAGCCGGTGCACGGGGCGTCATGGCAACGCCGACCTCCTGCGGCGCACAGCTTTTCCAGAAGATGTGGGACGAATTCACCGCAGGCGATATGGATGCTGCCGAAAAGACCTTCCAGCACATCATCCTTCTGGACAACGCCATCGACAGCGGCTTTAACCGCTCGGCGAAATATCTGGTGCAGCTTCAGGGCGTGAAGGGCATGAAACCCATCAGCCGGGGAAACCAGACACTCAGCGAAGCACGTATGGAGTCTATTCGTGTGTATTATGCCTGGGCCAAGAGCAACGGTCTCGCCTATTAAGCCTTGTAAGGAGAATTTATGATTGCCGCACGAAACCACCTCCAGCGACTCCTCGGTCTATGTATCGCCGCAGCCATAGTGCTGGGATGTGTTCCGACCGTGGGTGACACAGTGGAAATTCTGACCATGGATGCCGCAGTTTCTGCCTGTGCGTCAGCCAATGCGCATTCTGTAACCACCATCCAAAAAAGCCAAACCCCTTCCAAAACAAAAAAGACCATCTGCGATGCCGCAAAGGCCTCCACCACGCCATATGTGCTCGACGTCCTTGAGGACGAGATTCGGGCAATTGTGACATACGCAAAAGGGCAGAATCCCAATGAGGGAAAAACCATTGAGGAAAAAGGGCAAAACACCAAGAGCAATGTTGCCCTGACGCTGATTTTTCTCATAAAGAATTCCAAGCCGGTTCGTTCCCTGCGCTTTGAGCTGTTGCCCTACGGCAGTGAGGAAAATGTATATGAGCTTTGCGTGTTCTACAAAACGCTGTTTGACAAGCAGGAGCAGGTATACCGCTCCGGTGTGCTGCACGACTACAACACCGAGACCATCTACACTGTGGACGGCACGGGTATTCTCGGCATTGGGTATGATTTCAATTTTGATTTCAACGAGTTTTCTTCCTCGGCCGACCCGTGGCAGCGGGATTTCGGGTTTTGCAGACAATACGATCAACTCGCATTTCTGATCGGAGATGTGTACAACACCATCCGTGTCCCCTTCACCTACGACGGCAAGGACTGGATGATCCAGATTTGGA
>JAQXLO010000027.1 GCA_029012165.1 Oscillospiraceae bacterium
ATCACGGGATTGAACTTGAAGCACACCCAGTCCAGCACGGTTACAAGACCACGCAGGAAGGTGGAAATGTCATGGGTCTTGGGCACGTTCACCGGCTGGAAGGTCTCGCCCTCTCTCTGCACGACCATGGGCTGTGCGTAGCAGATGCCGTTATCGCCCGTAATGTAGAAACGCACATACATACCGATGTCATCCAGCAGATCTGTGCTGTGCAGGTCAAGCTCCGCATAGCCGTTGGCGCAGTCATAGTTGCGCTCCACCACATTGCCGTCGGAGACCCAGGTGATGTAGTTGAAGTTTTCGCCCCAGACCTTGATGACGTCATTTTCTTCGTCCACTTCGATCTTGGTCACACGGGGGGTGTCGTCCTTCCACCACTCCACCTTGTCGTTGTTCGCCTCGTCGTGCCCCTCCATTTCCTGCATACCGTTCAGCTCGTAGCCGTTGGAGTAGTGGGAGACGGAGAAGAATTCGCCGTTCACCATGCAGTCCCGCAGCGCAGCGTTCGTAAGCTCGGGCATATACATAATTGTATAGGCGTGGTTGATGGAAAAATCGCTGTGGGAATCGGAGAAGCTGAATCCCCACGGCACCACGCCGTTGGGAATGGTCTTTTGCAAGATCTGGTCGTACAAAATGCGGTCACAGCGGGTATTCTCATCGGTGGAGCTGTTGATGCCCATGCCCACACAGGAGCCGGCATTGTCCAAAAACACCCGTGCAAACTTGTTGACGTAGTACTCGTCCACCTTCTGCCCCACGTGCTCCTTGGAACGCATTCCGATATAGACATATTCGCCGATGTGCGCCAGCATGGAAACGCCGTCCGCCAAACGCACCCCCTCGGCAGGGGTTTCATAGTCGCCGAAAACGCCCGCAAGCCCTTGACCGTAATCGCTCCAGTAGCCCGTCAGATGGCAGTCCGCAAAGGGCGTCGCCATGTTCAGCTCAATGCCCTTTTCCACGTCCAAAAGACCGTTTTGGTGGGTTCTTGTGCGGTCTGTCTGCACGGTTTTGCCGTCTTTCGTCGTGTAGTCGAAAACAGCGCTCTGTGCCTTGCCGCTGGTGTAGGCGATGTAGTCATCGGTGGACAGCGGGATCACGGGATTGTTGGCGCCGCCCGTGCGTTCCTTTTTGATGGCACGCACCAGCGGAATCAGCTCCGGCGCCGTTGCCCAGCCCTTGTTGATGGTACCGTGGTCGGTGATCGCCACCGCATCATAGTCCAGCGCATAGTAGTCCCGGATAGCTTCCTCAATGGTCTGGAAGCCGTCGGAGGCTGTGGTGTGGCAGTGCAGCTGCGTTTTGTACCCGCTCCACTGCGCCCAGTTCACATTGGCATAGGGGTTGGTGATCACATAGTTCGGCTCGTCCGATGCAAATGCGCACAGAGAAAGTGCGGAGAACGCCATGACGGCAGACAAAAAAATTGACAGGATTTTCTTCATTTCGACATCCCTCCATTTACAAGAAATTCTACCACTTTCGGGAGGATGTTGTCAAGATTATCGACCACATTTTACAAAAAACAGGGCAGGAATCCCCGCCCTGTAGTTAAAACCATCAAAAATCATTGGACAGCGTGACGTCCGCCTGTGTAATGACGCCGCTCGCATAGACACCGCTGACGACCACCCTTGCCCCGACCGCCTGCACTGCGCCGTCCGACGCAAAGGGCTGGGAAAAGCTGTTGTCGTAGTACGGGTGCTGGACGCTCGTCGGGCTTTCGATGCGCCCGTAAACCTTGACGCTCTTGCCCTCGAACTGCTCCGGGCGCCCCTGCAGATTGGCGAGCTGTACCCGCTCCAGCGTACCGCCCATGGTGGTGGTGTCCACATCCGCATCGCCGCCTTTGAACGGCGACACCACGGTGAGTTCTGCGTTCTCGATCCAATAGCCGTCCAGCGCAGATTCATCCTGGACAAACGTGCCGTATACCTGCACCTTGGAGCCGGGTTCCGGCAGCTGCGCATCCGCCGCCGGCACAAACTCCCACTGCCAGTCACAGCACTTGGTGTTATCATTGTAGCCCCAGACGTAGAAGCGCCGGGTATCGTTGTACGCATCCTGCAAAACCGTGAAGATCCCCGTTTTCGTCACCGTCTGTCCCACATAATCGTCGCCCTGATCGTTGTAGAAAATGTTCTGGTACAGCACATATTCCGCAGGCGTCAGCACCGTTTCCATCTTCATCTCGTCCGAGGCTGTCTGCGGATACGACTGGGTCTGTACCTCTGCCGGTTCCGACTGGGCACAGCCGGCGAAAGCGCACAGCAGCGCAGCGCATAAAAATGCCGAAAGTAATTTTTTCATTTTCGCTTCCCTCCCAAAAATCCAATACCGTAAAACAGGAAAAATCCCACAATATCCACCGCAACGATCGTCGAACCCACAGGGGTGCCGGCGAGAACGGAGATCAAAATGCCCAGCGCCGCACACACAACGGAGAAAATCGCCGCACAGACGGTGACCGCCTTGAAGGTTTTGAACACACGCATGGCGGACAGCGCAGGGAAGATCACCAGCGCGGAGATCAACAGGGAGCCGACCAGATTCATCGCCAGCACGATGATCACGGCAATGACCACAGCAATCAAAAGATTGTAGGCGCCCGCCCGGACACCCGTTGCGCCGGCAAAATCCTCGTCAAAGGTGACAGCGAATATCTTGTTGTAGAAGAAAATAAACAACGCCGACACGATCACGGACAGCGCCACGCAAAGGTACACATCCGTGCGGCTCAGGGTCAGGATGGATGTGGAGCCGAACAGCGTGGAACAAACATCGCCGGACAGGTTGCCCGAGGTGGAGAAGAGATTCATGATCAGGTAGCCCACCGCCAGCGAACCGACGGAGATCATCGCCACCGAGGCGTCCCCCTTGATCTTTCTGTTTTTGCCGCCCATCAAGAGCAGCACCGCACAGAAAACCGTAACGGGCAAAATGAACAGCATTTCATGGCGCAGTCCCAGCACTGCCGCCACCGCCATGGCGCCGAACGCCACGTGGGACAGACCGTCCCCGATAAAGGAAAAGCGCTTGAGCACCAGCGTCACCCCCAGCAGAGAGGAGCACAATGCGATCAGCACCCCGGCGATCAGCGCATAGCGCACAAAGGGGAACTGCAAATACTGCGTGAGCTTATCGAGCATCTGCGTCATCTTTGCCGCCCTCCTTTCGGTAATCCGCCTTGGTGCCGAAAAACGGCGTCTTGCCGATCTGCAGAATATGGCTGGCATAGCGCAGCGCCGCCTGCAGATCGTGGGAGATCATGATGATCGTCACGCCCTGCCGGTTCAAGTCCTCGATCAGGGCATACATTTCCGCCGTGACCACAGGATCCAGCCCGGAAACCGGCTCGTCCAGCAGGAGAATCTTTTCTGCGGCGCACAAAGCCCTTGCCAGAAGAACCCGCTGCTGCTGCCCGCCGGAGAGCTCCCGGTAACAGCGCCCGGACAGTGCCGTGATACTCATGCGCTCCATATTCTTTTTTGCCGCGGCCTTGTCCTCCCGGGAGTAAAAGGGCTTCAGCCCGCAGTGGTTCAGACGGCCGGACAGGACGATCTCATAGACCGAGGCGGGGAAATCCCGCTGTACCACCGTTTGCTGCGGCAGATAGCCGATCTCGTTTTTCTTCAGCCCATCGGAAAAGAGAATCTCTCCGCCGAGAGGTGCTTTCAGCCCCAGTAGGGTTTTCATCAGCGTGGATTTTCCCGAACCGTTTTCTCCGATGATGCACAGGTAATCTCCCCGGTTCACCGCAAAGTTCAGTCCCTCCACGACCACCTTGGACTCGTATCCGAGGGAAAGGTTTTTGCAGGTAACGTATGCCATGCTTCCGCCCCCCCTCAAGCCAAACCGCTTTGCAGTACGGCAAGATTTTCCGTCATGACGGACAGGTACGTTTCGCCCCGCTGCACGTCCTCGCCTGTCACACTCTGCATGGAGTTGAGAGACAGGATCTTCTGGTCTTTGCCTGCCGTATTGCGCACGATCGTCTGCGCAATTTTTTGGTCGGAGCCTTCAATGGCAAACACGGCGTGCAGTCCCAGCTCGTCCACCTTGCCCGCCAAATAGGAAACGGTCTCGAAGCTGGCCTCCGTTTCGGCGGAACAGCCGGAAAAAGCCGCATAGTAGTCCAGGGCGTAATCGTCCGCCATATAGCGGAAGGGGAAGCGGTCGCCGAACAGCACGGTTTTGACTGCGGCATTGTCGCATACGTCCCGGTACTGTTCATCGAGGGCGGTCAGGGACTGCACATAGCTTTCGGTGTTCGCCTTGTACAGCGCAGCGTTTTGCGGGTCGATGGACTGCATCTTCTCCCCCAGCTTCTCGCAGAGCACTGCCGCATTGCGCAGGGACAGCCAGATATGCTCGTCGTACTCTGCCTCGTCGCCATCCTCCTCTGCCTGCATCCCCTCTTTGATCTCCTCTGTCTTGGCGGCATCGCCCAGTACCTCCAGCAGATTCACCGCCAGCATATCCTTGTTCGTTGCATTTGCCAGTGCATCCTCGACCCATGCATCGCTTTCCCCGCCGACATAGACAAACAGGTCGCACTGCGAAATTTTCACCAGATCCTCCACCGTCGGCTTGTAGTTGTGCAGATCCACACCGCTGTCCAAAAGCATGGTGATGTCCGCATCCTCTGCCTGCTCGCCGAGAATATTGCGCATCCAGTCGTAGACCGGGAAAATCGTCGTTACCACTCGAAGCTGCCCGCTGTCTGCCGTCTGCTGCGCACCGCACGCAGAGAAGCACCCGACAGTCAGGATACAAACCAGCAGCCAAACAAATCCTTTTTTCATACACAGAACCTCCAAATCTTTCCTGTTTTTTGGTATTTGGGTGCAAAAAGACAAGGGTGACTTCCCCAAAACGGGTACAGTACGCCCTTGTGTTCGGAAATTCTGTTCAGTTGTTGAGCCGGACTTTTTCGTCAGTCAGCGTGCCCGAGGAAAATCGGACGACAGTCAAACTGCGCAGCGTGGCGAAAAACAGCAAAGCCATCCCAGCGGCAGGCCACACACAGATGCTCCCCGTTCCGATTTGTTCCAAAGTGTTTTCCGCCGTGCGGATATACGCACAGATACGGCAGTCCTGTGCCGCACAGTCGTGATCCGAAACATCGGCGATCAGGAAGAAAGAGAACAGCGTGACGCAAACGATTGCGATCGCCGCACAAAAGGCGACGGCTCTTTGCTTTTGGGAGTGCATCGTTTCTCCTCCTTCCGGGCAAACTGAATTTGAAATGCAGTTTCATTTTATCACTTTTATATTTCAAATTCAATAGGGAAAATAAAAACAGCTGCAAAAAGATCTGTGTTTTCTTGCAATCATTTCCACCGTGCGAAAGGAAACTCTCCTGCGCATCCTTGTGTCAAATTCGACAACCCCTTCCGTTTTTCCGTAGGGATAATAGTCAGACTTTGCAACGCTACTGATTTTGAATTTTTGCGATAGTTTGCATGGAAAGCTTGTGAATACGGGATTATTCGGATAAGCTTCTCCTTTTCCGATAGTTTCTCCCCTCGATCAAAAAACGGTCTGCGCCTTAACACGAAGTCACAAACCGTTCAGTCTTCAATATACAACAAAATATCCTCAACTCTGCAAGACAATATTCTGCATAGATCATTTAGTGTAACCGTGCTGATCGGTTTGTTATGCTTCAACCGGTCAATCAAGCTTCTGCTAATATTATAATCTTTTATCAGACGGTATGTGGTTACATTCTTTTCTTTTAATGTTTTATAGAAAGGTTCATAGGATATCATGGCACTTCCCCCTACTAAACCATGATAATTTATGCTCTAACTATTGACAATTGTCGATATATAGAGTATAATCTAAAAAAAAGAAGGGAGAATGATTCCATGTATTGTCCAAATTGTAGCAAAGAGATCGGAGAAAACAAGTCCTGCCCCGTATGCGGTTATGAGATAACTGCACCCACCCCCAGCGATATTCCTTCCGGCGCCCCACAGGCTATGCCCACCCCCGCAAAGAAACCAAATCGCAAAACAATCATCATTGTCATTGCTGTCGCCGCTGTTCTTCTCGCCATAATCATTGGTGTTTCATCCAAAGGAAAGAGCAATGATAATCCGGACGTCGATTCAGATGAGATTGTCACTTCCGTTGACGAAGAAAAAAACACAATTGTCGATGTCAAAAAAGCCGAAGAAAATATAGAAGAAGCGAAAAAACTTGCTGCACAAGAAAACTATGCCGAAGCCATTAAGCTTTTGAAGTCCATCAAAAACAACGATGAGGCCACCACTCTTTTAGATGAATACAGAGAAATCTATTTGAATCCCGAAAACTTCGGCGTTTATTGGGATGATGACGAAATGTCCGACTATCACTGGGCATATGCAAATGGACAGGGTTGCAATTACGATGAGTTTTCTTTCTGCTTCTATATTCACCAGAATAAAAGTACACCTTCCGACTACGGTTTCCATTTTTGGTCTTCTTTCTATGGTTATTCCGGCAGCAAAGAATGGATTTTCCCCTACACGGTGAGAATCAAAGGTGATGTTGGCGACCCGATTGATATTGCAATCAAGAGTCATAAAAGCGATATGAATGGCAAGGTAATGTACGAATGGTTTAACTTCGATTTGACCAAAGAGGAGTTCTATTCCATCTGCGAGTTAATAATGAACTCCAGCGAAGTAACTCTGAGATTTTCCGGAAATACATATCACGATGACCACAATCTTACTCAAAAGCAGATGGACGACATTAAGGTTATTTATGAATATGCTAAAGCTTTCGATGTGGCTTACTGATGCGTAACCAGTAGCACAGCCAAAACATCCTATGTTGTTGTTTAAACAGACAGCATAGGATGTTTTCTTTGTGTTCTACGAAATATGTTTCAAAACGCTAACCAAATCCATTCTCTCCCAACAATTCTTGAAAATGCTTTTTGTGTCTGCGATTTATGCAAAATCTCTACGACACTATCCAACAGATAAAAGCCATGACACCATGCATTAGCAATAATTTCTGACATTGGTTTGGATAAATTGACATGGGACGCACACAATACCGATGAAACCATTTTGAAGGAGTTTTTGCATGAAAGCAACCGGTATTGTCAGACGGATCGACGACCTTGGGCGTGTCGTCATCCCGAAGGAGATCCGCCGCACCATGCGCATCCGTGAGGGAGACCCACTGGAAATATACACCGATGCAGACGGTGAAGTGATCTTTAAAAAATATTCGCCCATCGGGGAGCTTTCCTCCCAAACCAAACAGTTTGCCGACGTGCTCAACCGCAGCACCAACCTGCCCGTGCTCATCGCCGACCGGGATCGCATAATCGCCTGTGCCGGTATGCCGAAGCGGGATGTGCTGGACAGACGTGTCAGCCTTGAGGTGGAGAACATCATGGAGAAGCGAGGCAGCTATGTGGCAGGTCTCGACAACGAGCGCATCCAGCCCGTGGACGGTGTGTCCCGCTACGCAGGCGCCGTATTTCCCATCATCGGCGCAGGGGATGTGTCCGGCGCCGTGATCCTGATGCTCAACGAAAACGGCTCCGTCCCCACCCAGACAGAGGTCAAGCTGGCGCAGGTCGCGGCATCCTTTCTGGGCAAGCAGATGGAGGAATGACTTCTCCCAAAAGACATCGGTTTACGCCGGTGTCTTTTTTTGGTTCATCATGGATTTTTGTGGGATTAAGGCAACCCCGCATAAATCGGGGTGTGCGGGGTTGCCT
>JAQXLO010000028.1 GCA_029012165.1 Oscillospiraceae bacterium
TGCGTTCCTGCAGATAAATCTGACTGGTCAGCTCCATATTTCCATCGTTATCCTGAACCAGAGATAAGCCAAACATATCTTGATAGTATTTCAAAGCTGCGGAGCAGTCCTCGACTACTATGAGTGTTCCTTTGAAAAGCATTTCAGGTTTCTCCCTTTGAATTATAAATTATTGATAAATTATTGCTCCGACAATAGTTTTGTAGTCTCAACTTAGGCCCGAGACAAGAGAACTATTGTTTCAACATGTGCTGTGTGGGGGAACATATCGACGGGTTGGATGGCTTGGACACGGTAGCCGTTTTGGTGCAGCAGGGCGATGTCCCGTGCCTGCGTTTCGGGGTTGCAGGAAATGTAGACGATTTTTTTCGGTGCCAGCTTTACGGCAGACAGCAGAAACTCCCGGGAACTGCCCGCACGGGGTGGGTCCATAAACACCACGTCCGCCTTTTCCCCGGCGTGCGCCATATCCCGCATAAATTCTCCCGCATCGCCGCAGTAGAAGCGGGCGTTTTTCACGCCGTTTCGCTTGCAGTTGGCGATGGCGTCGTGGACGGCGTCCTTGTTCAGCTCCACGCCGATGACCTTCCCCGCCCTGTCGGACGCCACCAGCCCGATGGTACCGATGCCGCAGTAGGCGTCGATCACCGTTTCCGTACCGTGCAGGTCGGCAAGCTCCATGGCTTTGCCGTACAGGATCTCCGTCTGCACGGGGTTGATCTGGTAAAAGGACTTCGCCGAGATGCGAAACACCTTGCCGCAGAGGGTATCCTCGATCGTCCCCTTGCCGTACAGCACCCGCTCACCCGGCCCGAGCACCAAATTGGTCTGATAGGGATTGATGTTCAAAATCACGGTCGTGATTTCCGGGTGTTTGTCCAGCAGAGCCTTGACAAAATTGTTCCTTGAGGGAAACGTCGGTGTGGCGCAGACCAGCACCACCATCACTTCGCCGCTGTGAAAACCTCTTTTGACCAGAACATGACGTAAAACGCCTCTGCCCGTGTCCTCGTCGAACACAGGAATCTTGAAGCTTTTGAGCATGGAACGGACGGTGACGATGATGGCATCCGCCGTTCTGTCCTCCAGCAGACAGTCATCCACCGGCACCACCCGATGGGAACCGGACTGGTACACGCCGGAAAGGATTCTCCCGTCCGGCAAACGCTTGAATGCCGCCTGCACCTTGTTGCGGTAGTGGTACGGATTTTCCATGCCGAGGATGGGCGACACTTTGCCGTATCTTCCTAAAAGCGCACGCACCTGATTTTCCTTGCGCCGCAGCTGTTCGGCATACGGCAGATGCATCATCTGGCATCCGCCGCATTTTTTATGTAAGGGACAAACTTTTTCCATATTTCCTCAATTACAGTGCATCCACATATTTGCACGCCGCAAGAGCCGCCGATGCACCGTCTGCCGTGGCGGTGGTGATCTGCCGCACCGTCTTTCTGCGGCAGTCCCCAGCGACAAAGACGCCCGCCGTCTCGCTCACACAGTCCTCCCCGCAGTCAAAATACCCCTGCGCCGTCAGCGGAACAAGGGAAGCGAAGGGTTCGTTTTCGGGCACCTGACCGATGGCGACAAAAATGCCGTCCACCGTCAGCGTGGACTTTTCGCCGTTTTTGTCGAGGGTGATCGCTTCCAGCGCCGTCTCGCCCTGAAGCTCTGCAACAACGGTTTCCGTGAGGAAAGAGACATTGTCCTTGGCACGGAGAATTTCCAACAACTTTTCCTCTCCCGTGAAAACGGGAAGATTCTGCACCAGCGTCACATGGGCACAGGTTTCGGACAGCAGAACCGCCTCCTGCAGCGCCGTATTGCCGCCGCCGATAACCGCCACATTTTTGCCCGCATAGAAAGCGCCGTCACACACGGCACAGTAGGACACACCCTCGCCCACCAGTTCGTTCTCGTGGGGCAGTCCCAGCTGACGGTGACGGGAACCTGTGGCTAAAATCACGGCACGGCAGTCAAATTCTCCGCCGTCCGTCAAGACAGCGTACCCCTGCGGCACAGCCTTCACGCCCGTCACAGTCTCCATCTCCACCTCGGCGCCCATGGCAAGCACCTGTTCGAGGAGCTGATCGGCAAAGAAACTGCCGCTCATCTGGGCAATGCCGGGATAGTTTTCCACCTTGGGGGAATAGGTGATCTGACCGCCAAAGGTCTCTTTTTCCAAAATCAGCACGCTCTTTCCGGCACGGCAGGCATACAGCGCCGCCGTCATCCCTGCGGGGCCTGCGCCGACAACGATGATATCGTACATGACGATTCTCCTTTTTCTCGAAATCCCTGCGTGAATGCAGATAAAATATTATACCATATCCATCTCCCTGCCGCAATACCAAACCCGCAAAAAGCGCACAGAGCATGGCAAAACCGCTGCGGTTCCATCCTGCGCAGGGATGAAAAACGCAGCGGTTTGGTTGCTGTCAGAGAAATCTCCGTTTTATCTCAAAGCATCTTTCATGGATTTTACATACTTGCCCACGTGCTCCGGGGCGTCCTTTCCGTATTGTTCAAGCAGCTTTATAATCGCCGAACCAACGATTGCACCG